>NZ_JAZHFR010000001.1:0-126468 GCF_036541385.1 Comamonas sp. GCA5
TGCAGCAGGCGCAGTCGGCCCTGGCGGCCGCCCAGGCCAAGCTGCAGCAGACCCACATCGTCGCGCCCAGCGCCGCCAAGGTGCTGGCGCGCACGGTGGAGCCCGGCCAGATCGTGCAGGCCGGCACGGCGCTGCTGCAGCTGGCCCTGGAGGGGCCGACGCTGATCGTGGCCCAGGTGGATGAACGTTTTCTGGACCAGCTGCGCGAGGGCCAGAGCGCCCAGGTGGTGGCCGATGCCTTTGCCGACCAACGCCTGGCGGCGCGCGTGGTGTCGATCGCCCCGGGCGTGGACGCGCAGCGCGGCGCGGTGGAGGTGAAGCTGGCGCTGCAGGCCGCGCCGCCGGACTTCCTGCGCGAGGACATGAGCCTGTCGGTGCAGGTCGAGACCGGTCGCCAGGCCCAGGCCCTGGTGCTGCCGCTGCAGGCCCTGCAAGGCCTGCGTGAAGGCCACAGCGCCGCCCAGGTGTTGGTGCTGCAGGACGGCCGGGCCACGCCGCGCCCGGTGCAGGTGGGCCTGCGCACCCTGGAGGCTGCGGAAATTGTGGACGGCCTGCACGCCGGCGATACCGTGCTGCTGCCCCCGGCGCAGGCAGGCCAGCGGGTGCGCGCGGCTGCGCCGCAGCAGGAGCGCTGATGGCCGTGCGCATGCCCTGGGGCTTCGAGTGGCAGGTGGCCCTGCGCTTTCTGCGCGAAGGGCGCATGCAAAGCCTGATGATCGTCGCCGGGGTGGCGGCGGGCGTGGCCGTGGTCACCTACATCACGGCGCTGATCCATGGCCTGCAGGCCAACACCGTGCGCAAGACGCTGGGCACGCAGGCCCACATCAGCCTGCGCGCGCCCGAGGACGTGGTCACGCCCCTGCCGCGCCCGGCGGTGGGCGATGCGGTGCTGCTGTCGGACACCCAGCCGCGCGCGCAGCGCCTGCGCTCGGTGGCCAACTGGCAGCAGTTGCTGCCGGTGCTGGAGCGCGAGCCGGGCGTGATCGCCGTGTCTCCCATGGTCTCGGGCGCCGGGCTGGCGCTGCGCGGCGAGGCCTCGCAGTCCATCGCCCTGATGGGGGTGGAGCTGGAGCGCTACCAGCGCATCGTCAACCTGCGCGAGAAGCTGGTGGCCGGCGCCTGGGGCCTGGCCCCGGGCGAGGCCATGATCGGCACCGAACTGGCCGCCGACCTGGGCGTGCGCCCGGGCGACCGCTTCACCATCGCCACCGGCGCGGTGAACGAGCCGGTGCGCGTGACGGCCTTGCTGGACCTGGGCCTCAAGGACCTGAACCGCCGCACCGTGATCATCCCGCTGCGCAGCGCGCAAAGCCTGCTGGGCGTGCCCGGCGGTGCCACGGTGCTGGAGATGCAGGTGGCCGACGTGTGGCAAGCCGATGCCATCGCGCGCCAGCTGCGCGCGCGCTACGACTATGAGGTGGAGAGCTGGCAGGACACGAACGCGCAGCTGCTCTCGGCGCTGAACGCCCAGACCATCAGCACCACGGTGATCCGCGTGGTGGTGCTGGTGGTGGTGGTGCTGGGGATTGCCAGCGTGCTGGTGGTCAGCGTGGTGCAAAAGCGCCGCGAGATCGGCATCCTGCGCGCCATGGGCACCACGCGCGGCCAGGTGCTGCGCGTGTTTCTGCTGCAGGGCGCGGTGGTCGGGGCCCTGGGCTCGGTCGGCGGGGTGCTGCTGTCCTGGGCCATGGTGCAGCTGTTCACCACGTTGGCGCGCAGCGCCGAGGGCGGCGCGCTGTTCGAGATCCACCTGACCCTGCCCGACGCCCTGAGTGCGGCGCTGATTGCCACCGTGTGCGGCGTGCTGGCGGCCGTGGTGCCGGCGCGCCGCGCCGCGTCCATGGACCCGGCCCAGGCGATACGGATGTGACCCCCATGGCCCACGACCCCACCACCGCACCCCTGCTGCAGCTGTCGGCCGTGCGCAAGTCCTACAACGTGGGCCAGCCCAGCGAGGCCGAGGTGCTGCACGGCATCGACCTGCAGCTGCGCGCCAGCGAGTTCATCGCCCTGGTCGGCCCGTCGGGCTCGGGCAAGAGCACCCTGCTGAACATCCTGGGCCTGTTGGAGCGCATGAGCAGCGGCAGCTACCAGCTGCTGGGGCAGGAGACCCACCGGCTCAGCGACGACCGCCTGACCCTGCTGCGCCGCCAGAGCCTGGGCTTCGTGTTCCAGTTCCACCACCTGCTGCCGGCCTTCACCGCGCTGGAGAACGTGACCCTGCCGGCGCTGATGGCGCACGGCGTGGTGTCCGGCGCGGACAAGAACCGCGCCATCCAGCTGCTGCGCGCCGTGGGCCTGGGCCAGGCGCTGCACAAGAAGCCGTCGGAGCTGTCGGGCGGCATGCAGCAGCGCGTGGCCATCGCCCGGGCGCTGGTGCAGCAGCCGGCCCTGGTGCTGGCCGATGAGCCCACGGGCAACCTGGACACGCAGTCGTCCGACGATGTGTTCGCGCTGCTGCGCGAGATTCATGCCCAGCAGGGCACGGCCTTTCTGATCGTCACCCACGACCCGCGCCTGGCGGCGCGCTGCGACCGGCTGGTGGAAATGGTCGATGGCCAGATCGCCCAGGACACGCAGACGCCACACATGTAGTGTTTTTGGTCGCTGGCGCGCGTCCTGCCTGCGCAGAGTGCTCTTATTTTCTTTGCGGTGCGTGCAGCACCCGCAGCATGCCGTGCACGATCAGCCCCTGGGCCAGGTAATAGCTGCCCAGCACCCACACGGTGGCGGCGGGCAGGGGCTGCACGAAGCGGTCGATCGCCAGGATGCTGTCGCTGACCATGAAGCTCAGTGCGCCCCAGGCCACGCAGCGTGCGCCCGCGCTGCGCAGCACCTGGGCGCGGCCGATGGCCTGGGCCGCCATGCCGGCAATCACCAGCACATAGGCGGCCACAGGCAGGCGCATGTCGGCGGGCAGGCCGTGCGTCGCCAGGTAGCCGTAGACCAGCGCGGCGCAGGCCAGCACCGCCAGCAGGGCCGGGCGGTGCGGCAGCCACGGCAGGCCCCGGTGGAACAGCACGATGTAGCAGCCGTGGGCCAGCAGGAAGGCCGCCAGGCCGGCGAGGAAGCCCTGCGCTGACAGCAGGCAGACATCGCCCAGCAGGCTCAGCGCCAGGCCGGCCAGCAGCCAGCGGGTGGCCACGGGCTGGCCCTGGCGGTCGGCGCGCCGCCAGACCAGGGCCAGGCACAGCAGCAGCGGCAGGGGTTTGAGCAGGGCATAGGCAGCGAAGGGCCCCAGGTGGCCGGCCAGCATGGCCAGCAGGGCGCACAGGGCCATGGCCCATTGCAGCGGATGGAGGTGGGCAAGCAGGTGCATGCCGGCCAGTCTGCGGGCCACGCGCACGGCTGGGCATTGGGGCTGTCCCGCCTTGCGGGGTGGGCCACGGATGCCGTGGGCGCGCATTCTCCGGGGCCGGTGGAGTTTCGTGCTTTCCCTTAAAATCGCCCCTCTTTACCTTGAGAGGCCCGCTGCGCACTGCTGCGCTTGCGGCCCTTTGTCGCAAACGCGTGGCCGTCGCCACGACCGAACCCGTCCCCGACCAGTGTCATACGCTCCTGAAACCCGGCGTCGCCGCACCTTCGCCATCATTTCCCACCCGGATGCGGGTAAGACCACGCTGACCGAAAAGCTGCTGCTGTTCTCGGGGGCGATCCAGATCGCCGGGGCCGTGAAGGGGCGCAAGGCCAGCCGCCACGCCACCTCGGACTGGATGGAAATCGAAAAGCAGCGCGGCATCTCGGTGGCCTCGTCGGTGATGCAGATGAGCTACCGCGACCACGTCATCAACCTGCTCGACACCCCCGGCCACAAGGACTTCTCGGAAGACACCTACCGCGTGCTGACGGCCGTGGACTCGGCGCTGATGGTGATCGACGCGGCCAACGGTGTGGAATCGCAGACCCGCCGCCTGATCGAGGTTTGCCGCCAGCGCAACACGCCCATCCTCTCGTTCGTCAACAAGTTCGACCGCGAAGTGCGCGACCCGCTGGACATCCTGGACGAGGTCGAGCGCGAGCTGGGCATGCCCTGCTGCCCCATCACCTGGCCCGTGGGCCAGGGCAAGAGTTTCGGCGGCATCATCAATCTGCAGACGCAGACCATGACGGTGTTTGCCGCCGGCAGCGAAAAGCGCCCCGAGGACTTCGAGGTGATCCCGCTGACCGAAACCGACCGGCTGCGCGCGCGCTTCGGCCAGGCCTTTGACGATGCCATCGAGAGCATGGAACTGGCCCAGGGCGCGTCCGCTGAGTGGGACCACCAGGCCTTCCTGGAAGGCAAGCTGACCCCCGTGTTCTTCGGCTCCGGCGTGAACAACTTCGGTGTGATGGAAGTGCTGAACGCCGTGGTCGACATGTCGCCCCCGCCCGGCCCGCGCATCGCCTTCACCGAGGTGAACCGCAACCGCGAAGAAGTCACCATCCACCCCGAAGACAAGACCTTCGCCGGCGTGGTGTTCAAGGTCCAGGCGAACATGGATGCCAACCACCGCGACCGCATCGCCTTCGTGCGCGTGGCTTCGGGCAAGTACACCCCCGGCATGAAGATGAAGGTGCAGCGCACCGGCAAGGAGCTGCGCCCCACGTCCGTGGTGACCTTCATGTCGCAGCGCCGCGAGGCGGTGGACGAGGCCTATGCCGGCGACATCATCGGCTTCACCATCCACGGCGGCGTGCAGCTGGGGGATTCGATCACCGACGGCCCCAGCCTGCAGTTCACCGGTCTGCCGTTCTTCGCCCCCGAAATGTTCATGACCGTGGTGCTCAAGAACCCGCTGCGCACCAAGCAGCTGCAGCAAGGCCTGATGCAGCTGGGCGAAGAGGGCGCGATCCAGGTGTTCAAGCCCGATGTCGGCGGCAACATGCTGCTGGGCGCCGTGGGGCAGCTGCAGTTCGAAGTGGTGCAGCACCGCCTGAAGACCGAGTACGACTGCGACGTGCGCCTGGAAGGCTGCCAGTACACCGGCGCGCGCTGGATCACGGCCGACTCGCCCGCCGAGCTGCGCGAGTTCGAGAACGCCTACCCCATGCGCCTGGCGCACGATGCGGCCGACACCCTGGCCTTCCTTTGCACCAGCCCCTACGACGTGCGCCTGGCGCAGGAACGCTTCCCCAAGATCCATTTCCACCCCCTGCGCGAACACGCCGGCCTGGCCCTGGGTAGTGCCCATTAATTGAAATCACTAGCGGCCTGCATGCGTCGTTGCCGAATCTCGCCGTAGCGCTGCTACTGTCTTCGATCCGGCGCCTCGCCTGCACCGCTGCGCTGGCCGCTACTGATTTCTACGCTGTGTTTGATCTCACCCGTGCCTGGCACGGGTTGGTTGTTGAGAGTTTGCTGTGAGCCAAGAATTTCTGCGCCCCTTGTCTGAACTGCCGGTGCCCGCGAACCTGCTGGGCGTGCTGACCGACATCGATGACACCCTGACCACCGAGGGCGTGGTGCCTGCGCACGTGGTGGCCGCCATCGGCCGCCTGCAGGCCGCGGGCCTGAAGGTGGTGCCCATCACCGGTCGCCCTGTGGGCTGGAGCGTGCCGTTTGCGCGCGCCTGGCCGGTGGAGGCCATCGTCGCCGAGAACGGCGCCGTGGCCCTGCGCCGCAACGACCGGGGTGGGCTGGACAAGCTCTACCAGCAGGACGACGACACGCGCGTGCACAACTTCGCCAAGATGCAGGAAGTGCTGGCGCAGATCGAGCAGCAGGTGCCCGGCGCGCAGCGCGCCACCGATTCGCACGGCCGCGAGTGCGACATCGCCGTGGACCACAGCGAGTTCACCACCCTGTCGCAGGCGCAGATCGATGCCTGCGTGGCCATCATGCGCGACGCCGGCATGAACGCCACCGTCAGCTCCATCCACATCAACGGCTGGTTTGGCGCGCACAACAAGCTGGAAGGCGCACGCTGGATCGTGCAGAGCCTGTTCGGCATCGACCTGGACGCGACGCTGGGCCAGTGGGTCTACATCGGCGATTCGACCAACGACCAGCTGATGTTCCAGCACATGCCCCACAGCGTGGGCGTGGCCAACATCGCGCGTTTCGTGCCCCAGCTGCAGCACCTGCCGCGCTATGTGACCACGGCCGAGCGCGGCGATGGCTTTGTGCAGTTAGCAGACCATATTCTGGTCACTCAAAAATAAGAGCTGCTTTAGCTCTTGTAAAGCCATTTACAGATGAAAATTTGATTGAAACCGCCTCTGCACAAGCAGCTATCAATAAAGCCAGCACCTTGCGGTTGCTGGCTTGTTTTCAGTCTTGCTTACGCTCGCGCTGGCACTAGGGGGCTCAACGCGATCGGCATGGAGCAGGCTCAGGCATTGACGATGGACGATACGTCCAGCACATACATCTGGCGCTGGTGTTCGTGCACCGAGTCAATGCACACCTGCTGGCCATCGCGGCTCCAGCGCGGGTGCAGGTCGCAGCGGTTTTCCTTGCTCAAGTCCGGCGTGGCATAGAAGCTGCGCAGGTTGCGGCGTTCGCCGGTCTGCATGTCGAACAGGAACAGATAGCGCTCGTGCGTCTTGTCGTCCGGGTAGGTGTCGCTCAGCATCCAGCGCGTGCTGACCGGGGAGAAGGTCATATGACCGTTTTCCACCAGCACATCACGGCCAATCACCTGCACCGCACCGCCTGTCACGTCATGGTAGAGGTGGTAGTGGATCTCACCCGCATGCGGTCCCCAGACGATGATGTGCTCGTTGTCTTGCCACAGCGGGTGGGAGATTTGGTATTCCGACTTTTCGTAGTCGAACGTGCCCACAGCGCTGGGGTCAAAATCCGCCGCCAGCTGCGGCAGCGGATGGTCCGAGCACTCTAGCAAACGCATGTCCGAGCCGTCGGGGTTCATGGTGATCAGACGGTGCAGGAAGCAGGTTTCATCCTTCACGCGCTCGGTCCAGCGGTGCAGGAACAGGATGCGCGAGGACGCAGGGTTCACTTCAATATGACTCACCCAGTGGATGGCCTTGTCCATCGACGGCACATGGTGGAATGCCTTGAGCTGGGCGTAGCTGACCAGCAGCTGGGCAGCGCCGCTGTCCAGCTCCATGCGCCAGATGCCGTCGTCCGCTGGCGCCAGCGGCAGATCGAAAGGCTGGCCGGGTTCGCTGTAGCCAATGGTCTCGTGGGTGATGTACAGACGTCGGTAGTTGACCGACAGCGCCCAGGCGCTGCAGGGTGCCACCACATACACCGGCATAGGCAGCACGCGGCGTGCGCCGCTGTCCACATCCACCACCACGGCGCCAAAGCCGGGGTAGCGGGCGTTCATATCACCCGTGCGGTCGTTGTAGATCAGCTGGCGGCCGGGTGCGCCATCCAGCCACTGCAGCTGGCTGCCCATCTGAAAGTTCCACGCGCCGGTCTCGCCCACGGCGTGAAAGCGGTCACCATCCTGGGTGTCGAAGTAGCCAATGGTGGCTGTGGCATCGGGCGTCAGGTACACATCCATCCACGGCGTGCGCTGCGCGGCCAGCAAACGGTTAGTCTTGTCCCAGTTGGACTTGTTGTAGTAGCCAAAAAAATGGTGCTGGCTGCCATCACCCACGCGGCGGCAAGGCACAAATTGATCAGTTGCAGAAGTCGTCATCACAGTTACCCATATCGAAAAAGAACAGCCGCAGCGCTGTGCTCAGGTCTGCGGCTGCTGGCATAGACTGCTGCCGCCCAAAACAGGCGGCAGCAGCATGCTGCGCCATCAGTTGGCGGTAATCTTGCCTTCGCTGATCACACGGTCCCAGCGCTGCTTTTCACGCGCCACAAAGCTCTGGGCTTCAGGCAAGGTGTTGGCCACGGCGCTCATGCCCTGGTCGGCTAGGCCCTTGTGGAATTCCGGCGTGTTCACCACCTTGCGGATGTCGGCGTTGAGCTTTTGCACAATGGTCTCAGGCACCTTGGCCGAGACGGCCACCGTGGTCCACGATGTGGCCACATAGTCCTTCATGCCGGCTTCGGCGGCGGTAGGCACATCGGGCAGCGCTTCCAGGCGCTGGGAGCCGGTCACGGCCAGGGCCTTGAGCTTGCCGCCACGCACATGTGACAGCACGGTGGGCGGGTTTTCAAACATCAGCTGGATCTGGCCGCCCAGCAAATCGTTCAGTGCGGCGGAGCTGCCGCGGTACGGCACGTGCACGATGGGTGCGCCCGATTGCAGCTTGTACAGCTCGCCCATCATGTGCACCGAAGAGCCCACGCCGGCCGAGCCAAAGTTGATGGAGTTGGACTCTTTCTTAGTCAGCTGCGTCAGATCGCTCAGCGTCTTGACCGGCAGGCTGGGCGTGGCCACTACGACGTGCGGCATTTCGGCCAGCACCGTCAGCACGCGCAAATCCTTGGCGGGGTCATACGGCAGCTTGGGGTAGACGGCGTAGGTGGCGTGCAAGCCGATGGAGCCCACCATCAGTGTGTAGCCGTCGGCGGGCTGGTCCACCACATATTTGCCGCCCAAGTGACCGCCCGCACCGGGCTTGTTTTCAACCACCACCGGCACATTCCACAGGCGACCCAGCTTGTCCGCCAGCATGCGGGCCTGCACGTCGGAGCTGCCACCGGCGGTGAAGGGCACCAGGATGCGCATCTGTCGGTTGGCAGAGGGGAAATCCTGCTGCGCCTGGGCGCTGGCACCGGCCAAACCCATCACGGCCATCACAGCCCCCAGCACGGCATTGCGGCGTGTCCTCAAACCCGATTGTTGTTGCATGTCTTGCTCCTGTTCATCGCCTAGGGCGGAGTTTTTTTGATCGATGTGAGGCAGTGTAGAAAGCACGCCATCTCGTGAAAAATGCATTTATTCGAGGCTGCTATACAAAATTGGTATACCCTTCCTACCTCACCACTTGCCTGCTGCAACGCCATGTCCCGGCCCCTGAACTCCCGCGAAATTGAGGCGTTCCGCGCTGTCATCCAGACCGGCACCACCACTGCGGCAGCCCAGCTGCTGCACACCACCCAGCCTTCGGTCAGCCGGCTGCTGGCGCAGATGCAGGCGGCTGCCGGGCTGAAGCTGTTCGACATGCACAAAGGCCGCTTGCGCCCCACGCCCGAAGCCATGGAGCTGTACGCCACCGTGCAGCAGCACTTCATGGGGCGCGAGCGCATTGAGCGCGCGTTGAGCGTGTTGCGCCAATCCGGCGCCGGTGCGCTGCGCGTAGGCTGCACACCGGCGTTGGGGCTGAGCGTGATTCCCACCGTGGTGCACCGCTTTGCACAGCGCTTTCCCAGCACCCATCTGAGCCTGCAGACCCTGGGCACCACACCGCTGCGCGAAGGCCTTCTGTATGGTCAGCTGGACCTGGTGGTCAGCACCATGGCGATTGCCAGTGCCGAGCTGGACGCCAGCGTGCTGCACCGCAGCCACGCGGTATGCGTGATGCATCCGCAGCACCGGTTGGCCGCACAAGACGCTATCCATGTGCGCGATCTGCAAGGCCAAAAACTGCTGACCTTGAACGCCAACGACGACATTTTTTTGCAGCTGCAGCGCACCATGCAGGAGCACGGCATCGAAGCCGGCTCCACCATCGAGACCACCTACTCCGCCACCATCTGCAGCCTTGCCGCGCAGGGGCTGGGCATTGGCGTGGTCAACCCGTATATGGCCTCGGTGTTTGCCCGCGAGCTGCGGGTGCTGCCGCTGCAGCCGCTGTGCGCGGTGGAAGTGGTGCTGGCCCTGCCGCCGCAGTACGCTCCATCAGAGCGGGCGGAATGCTTTATCCAGCTGCTGCGCGAACAGCTGCAGACGCTGCCGGAAGAGGGAGCCCCGCCTGCCACGGCGCACAGCGATGGCGTGGTGCTACGCACTGGCCGCGCGCGCAAGATGCAAAAATAAGAGCTGCTTCAGCGCTTTCAGAGCCATTTTTAGGTCAAAAACATACTGAAATTGTTACTAAAAAAGCACAAGCAGCTATAAAAAAACAAAAGCCAGAACGTGCCCCTGCAGCACAGCGGGCGTTGCACCATCCTCCCCAACGCTCAGACGTTGCTTCAGGTTGAGCGCACGCCCGCAGACAGTACGTCGGTAAGGCAAGGGCGCGCAACACCGCATGAAGCGCCGTATGGGCGCCTCCGCACGGGCCGCGACCCCCATGCAAAGCATCAGTCGATGCTTACCTTCGCGGTCTCGATCACCTTTTTGTACATCGCCGTGTCCTGGTCGATCAGCTGCTGGAACTGCGCGGGCGTGCTGCCGATGGCGCCGAAGCCCAACTGCGTCAGCTTGGCCTTGACCTCGGGCGACTGCACGGCCTCGGCGATGGTCTTGGACAGCTTGTCGACGATGGGCTGGGGCGTGCCCTTGGGCGCCAGCACGCCAACCCAGGAGTTCATCACAAAGCCGGGGAAGCCCGCTTCCTCCATGGTGGGGATGTCGGGCTCGCCGGGCCAGCGCTGCTTCGACGCCACGGCCAGCACCTTGATCTTGCCGCTCTTGGCGTGGGGCATGGGCACCAGGGCGGGGTCAAACAGCATGTCGACCTGGCCGCTCATCAGGTCGGCCAGGATGGGAGCGCTGCCGTTGTAGGGCACGTGCTGGGCATTCAGCGCGTTTTCCTGGGCCCAGCGCGCGCCGATCATGTGGGCGCTGGCGCCGGTGCCGCTGGAGGCGTAGTTCAGCGGCTGCTTCTTGCCGTACTCGGCCAGTTCCTTGGCGTTCTTCACCGGCAGCTTGTTGGCCGCGAACAGGAACATGGGCAGGTCGGCCACATGGCTGACGGCCACCAGGTCGCTGGGTTGGTAGGGCAGCTTCTTGTACAGCGACATGTTGACCGTGTAGGCGGCCAGCACGCTGACGAAGTTGTAGCCGTCGGCCGGCGCGCGCGCCGTCTGCGTCACGCCGATGGTGCTGTTGGCGCCGGGCTTGTTCTCGATCACCACGGGTTGGCCCAGGCGCTTGCCCACGGCCTCAAACACGGTGCGGCTGACGATGTCGGTCGAACCGCCGGGGGTGTAGGGCACGATCAGTTTGATGGGCTTGCTGGGCCACTGGGCGGCGGGTTCCTGGGCCCAGCTGGTGCCGGTCAGGGCCAGGCTGGACAGCGCCAGGGTGGCCCAGAGGGCCGAACGACGGCTGCGGTGAGGGGCAAATGCCATGGGGGAATCTCCAGTTGTCTCGTTATGCGGGCAGCGGGGGCTGCCACTCCCTGAATGTCGGGCTGGTTTTGTCAGCGCGACATTTGCACTGTAAAAGCCGCACCGCGCAGCCGTACCGAGGGCAATCCCTGGGCGGCTGTCGCAGGGGCATCAAGCCAGTTGGGGCGTCCCGTCGGGGCTCCCCGCAGGCCACAATGCGGCACAGGCGCTGCCGAGCCGGGCGGCCATCGTACAAGGAGCGACATGCAAGAACCCTCGATTTTGCTGCTGCCGGGCCGTGGCAATGCCAACCCGGAGCATTGGCTGTCCCACTGGGAAGCGAGTGACCCACAGATGCAGCGGGTGTGGCAGCGTGAATGGCAGACCCCCCAGTGCGCCGACTGGGTGCACACCCTGGTGGCGGTGCTGGCGCAGCGGCAGACGCCGGCCGTGCTGGTGGCGCATTCGGTGGCCGTGGCCCTGGTGAATCACCTGGTGGCCGCCTGGCCGCGGTACCACCCGGACCGACCCCTGCCCGTGCGCGGGGCCTTGCTGGTGGCCCCCAGCGATGTGGAGTCACCCACTTGGCCGCCGGGCCCCCTGGGTTTTGCCCCGATGCCGATGCAGCGCTTGCCGTTTCCAACCCTGGTGGTCGCCAGCACGAACGACCCCCGGGTCACGCTGGAGCGGGCCCAGGTGTTTGCCACCGCCTGGGGTGCCCGTCTGGAAGTGGTGGGTGCCTTGGGCCATCTGAATGCCGACAGCGGTCTGGGCCCTTGGCCCCAGGGTCGCCAGTGGCTGGAGGAGTTGTTGGCGGCAGAGGTGGTCGGCAATTGAATCCGTGCCAGCCGGCGCGCACATAGCACGGCCTGGGGCCGTACCGCATGCCGCCCCACGCGGTGTGTCCTGTGGCCATGGGGCCAGGGCCTTTAGCGTGGGGGCTGGGGCTCCCAATCGGTATCGCAGCCGATGCCGGCCGCAATCCAGCGCCGCGCCAGCCGGGCCACCAGGCGCATGGCCCAGGGGCGGCGCCAGCCCAGCACGGCCCCGGGATCGCTGACCATGCCGCAGCGGTAGTGCTGCGCGCTGGCGTCCCACTGCAGCGCCTGGCAGGCGCCCGTGCGCCGGCGCGACACCCAGATGCCCAACGGGCACGGCTCGGCGAGGCAGCACAGGCCGCAGCCATTGCAGGGCGCGCCCATGGCGGGTTTGGCCGGTGCCGCCGGCTGCAGGTAGATGACGCGTTCAGGCACGCGGCACCCCCGGTGCCTGTGGACAGGGGTGGCGCGCCGTGGCGGTGACGGTCGGCATGAGAGCTGCGTGGAAGGCCATGGCGCGATCTTAGGCCCGCCAGGCGGGGGGCAGTTGTTCGGCATGCGCCAGGTCGACGTGGGCCTGCAGAAAGTCCAGCACCGCCCGCGTGCGCGGTGGCAGGCGGTCTGGCTTGCCCGGGTAGACGGCGTGGATGGGCTCCAGGTCGCCGGTGTTGAAGTCTTCCAGCACCACCTCCAGCCGGCCGGCCTGCAGGTCCTCCCAGGCGTGGAACAGCGACAGCCGCGCCAACCCGGCGCCGCCCAAAGCCAGGCCACGCAGCACATCGCCGTCGTTGACGCGCAGCGCCTGGCCGATCTCCACCGCCATACGCTCGCCCTGGACCAGAAACGGCCAGTGTGGGATCGCACGCGGGTAGGTCCAGCCCATGCGCCGGTGGTCCGCCAGATCCTTCGGGTGCTGCGGCACGCCATGGCGGGCCAGGTAGTCCGGGGCGGCGACGATGACCTGGCGCGTGCAGCCGAGGCGCCGCGCCACCATGTCCGAGGAGGGCAACTGTCCCCAGCGGATGGCGATGTCGATGCTGTCCTCCACCAGGTCCACGATCTGGTCGGTGAAGAACAGCTCCAGCCGGAGACCCGGGTGCGCCGCCATCAGTGGGGCCACCAGCGGCACCAGCAGGCGCTGGCCGGTGGAGGTGCTGGCGCTGATGCGCACCACGCCCTTGGGGGCGCTGCGGGCGGCCACGGTGGCCTCCAGCTCGTCCAGGTCGGCCAGCAGGCGCTTGCCGCGCTCTACCAGTTGCGCCCCTTCGGCCGTCAGCTGCATGCGCCGCGTGCTGCGCTGCAACAACTGCACCCCCAGGCGGGCCTCCAGCCGCGACACGGTCTTGCTGATGGCCGAGGGCGACACACCCATCTGCCGTGCGGCGGCCGACAGGCTGCCCTGTTCGGCCACCAGCACCAGCACCTCCAGTTCGCCGGAGCGGTTGACCTCACTGCCCTGGGCAGCCAAGGGCGACAAGCGGGGGGTGTCGGGCACGGAGTCTCCGGAATTGCAGGGCGGGAACCAGGAGGTAATTTGTTCCGCTTGGGAACAAATGCATTGCCATTATTCCATCTACACAAAGATCCTGGTCGGGGGCACAGTCACCCCCTCGGATTTTTCTGGATACCCCAAGGACCTTTCCCATGCCGCTCTCTCTTCTGGCCCTGGCGGCCGGTGCCTTTGGCATCGGCACCACGGAATTCATCATCATGGGCTTGCTCACCCAGGTCGGCAGCGACCTGGGGATCAGCATTCCCACGGCCGGCACCCTGATCTCGGGCTACGCCATCGGCGTGGCTGTGGGCGCGCCCGTACTGACCCTGCTGACGCGCCACTGGCCGCGCAAGCGCCTGCTGCTGGCACTGATGCTGATCTTCATCGCCGGCAACCTGGCGGCGGTGTTTGCGCCGAACTACACCGCGCTGATGGCGGCGCGGGTGCTGACCTCGCTGACCCACGGCACCTTCTTCGGCGTGGGGGCTGTTGTGGCCACCAGCCTGGTGCCGCTGGAGAAAAAGGCCTCGGCGATCGCGCTGATGTTCTCGGGCCTGACCCTGGCCACCTTGCTGGGCGTGCCCGCTGGGGCCTGGATCGGTCAGCACTTCGGCTGGCGCATGGCCTTCGCTGCCGTGGCGGGCGTGGGCGTGGTGGCCTTCGCCATCCTGGTGGCCTTTGTGCCGCGCGACCTGGGCCGTCCGGCCGTTCCCCCGCTGCAGCAGGAACTGGCCGCGCTGCGCCATCCCCAGGTCTGGCTGGGCCTGGGCATCACCGTGTTCGGGTTTGCCGGCGTGTTCGCGCTCTACACCTACATCGAGCCCTTGCTGACCCAGGTGACCCGAATGGCGGGCAGCCTGGTGGCCCTGACCTTGCTGCTGTTCGGCGCCGGCCTGGCCGTGGGCAACCTGCTGGGCGGCAAGCTGGCCGACCGCGGCGTGCTGCGGGCCCTGACCTGGAGCCTCGTGGCCCTGCTGGTGGTGCTGGCGCTGGGCCGCTGGGCCTTTGGGCACCCGGGCGTGGCCATGGCCTATGTGGTCGTGCTCGGTGTCATGGCCTTTGCCACCGTGGCCCCGATGCAGATGCGCGTGCTGGACCAGGCCGGCCCCCACGGCGCCAACCTGGTGTCCAGCCTGAACATCGCAGCCTTCAACCTGGGCAATGCGCTGGGGGCCTGGGCCGGTGGCCTGGCCCTGGCCGGGGGGCTGGGCTTGGTGCACCTGGGCTGGGTCGCCGCCGCGCTGACGGCCATGGGCCTGCTGCTGACGGTCTGGAGCCGTTACCTGCCGGTGCGCCACCCCGTGCCCCAGGCCTGCGATTTGGCGCGGGCCTGAGGCGGGTCCGCGGGTCGGTGTGGCCGCTCAGGCGGTACGCGCCAGCACCGGCGCAATCGCCTGGCCTGTGTGCGTGCCCAGGGCCACCACCTCTTCGGGGGTGCCCGCAGCCACAATGCGGCCACCGCCGCTGCCGCCTTCGGGGCCCAGGTCGATGATCCAGTCGGCCTCGGCGATGACGTCCAGGTCGTGCTCGATGACGATCACGCTGTGGCCGCCGTCCACCAGGCGGTGCAGCACGCGGATCAGCTTGTCCACGTCGGCCATGTGCAGGCCCACGGTGGGCTCATCCAGTACGTACAGCGTGTGGGGCGCCTTGTTGCCGCGCTTGGTGATGTCGTCGCGCACCTTGGTCAGCTCGGTCACCAGCTTGATGCGCTGGGCCTCGCCACCGCTCAGTGTGGGCGAGGGCTGGCCCAGCGTCAGATAGCCCAGGCCCACGTCCTTGAGCAGCTGCAGCGGGTGCGCGATGCTGGGCATGGAGGCAAAGAACTCCACGGCCTCGTCCACCTCCATCTGCAGCACGTCGCCAATGCTCTTGCCGCGCCAGGTGACGGCCAGCGTCTCGGGGTTGAAGCGCGCGCCGTGGCAGGTTTCGCAGGGCACCTTCACATCGGGCAGGAAGCTCATCTCGATGGTGCGCATGCCCTGGCCTTCGCAGGCCGGGCAACGGCCTTCGCCGGTATTGAAACTGAAGCGCCCCGCGCCGTAACCACGGGCCTTGGCCTCCAAAGTGTCGGTAAACAGCTTGCGGATGGTGTCCCAGAAGCCGATGTAGGTGGCGGGGCAGCTGCGCGGGGTCTTGCCGATCGGCGTCTGGTCCACCTCCAGCACGCGGTCGATGGCTTCCGTGCCCCAGACGGCTTCACAGCCGACCAGCGCGGGTGTCTGGCCCGCTTGCGCCGCTTCGCGGCCTGCCTTGGTGCTGCGCTGGCTGACCAGCGCGGACACATTGGTCAGCAGCACATCGCGCGCCAGCGTGGATTTGCCGGAGCCGGACACGCCGGTGATGGCCACCAGGCGTTGGAGGGGCACGCTGGCCTCGATGTCCTGCAGGTTGTGCAGGTTCGCGCCATTCACCACCAGCCAGTGCAGCGGGCCGGTGGCTTTGCGGGGGTTGGCCAGCTCGGCATTCAGGGCCGCGCTGTCGGCAGCCAAGGCGGCGGCCGCATCGGCCGCGATCTGCTTTTTGGTGCGTTTCTTGGGTTTTGCGCTGGCTGCATCTGTGCTGGCAGCTTCTGTTGGGATAGCGGCTGCATCCGCCACGCCATGCACCGCGCGGCGCGCCTGGTAGGGGTGGCGCATGGCGTGCAGCAGGTAGCGGCCGGTTTGCGAATCGGCGGCGGCCATGATGTCGGCCGGCGTGCCCTGGGCCACCAGCTGGCCACCGCGCTTGCCCGCGCTGGGGCCGATGTCGATCACGTGGTCGGCCCGGCGGATGGTGTCTTCATCGTGCTCCACCACCACCAGGGTGTTGCCCTTGTCGCCCAGCTTGTGCAGGGCGTTGAGCAGGATGTGGTTGTCGCGCGCATGCAGGCCGATGGTGGGTTCGTCCAGCACATAGCACACGCCCTGCAGGTTGCTGCCCAGCTGCGCCGCCAGGCGGATGCGCTGCGCCTCGCCGCCGGACAGCGTGGGCGCGCCCCGGTCCAGGGTCAGGTAGTTCAGCCCGACCTCCTCCAGGAATTCCAGGCGGCCCAGGATTTCCGGCAGCAGGTCGCGCGCGATGTCGGTTTCGCGGCCGGTCGTCGTCAGCTGCTGGAACCACTGGCGCAGCGCGCTGACCGACAGGTGGGCCAGCTCGGTGATGGTCTTGCCGTGGAAGCGCACGGCGCGGGCGCGGGCGTTCAGGCGTGTGCCCTCGCAGGTCGGGCAGGTGCATTCCTCCAGGTCTTCGACCTCGTTGGCGGTCAGCGTCAGCTCGCGGCCGCGGTTGTCTTCGGCCAGGGTGCTGTCGTCGTAGACCTTGCGCTGCTCCTTGGTTAGCTTCACGCCCGTGCCCACGCAGTCGGGGCACCAGCCGTGCTTGCTGTTGTAGCTGAACAGGCTGGGCTCCAGCTCGGCATAGCTGGTGGCGCAGACCGGGCAGGCGCGCTGGGTGGAGAACACTTGCAGCGTGCCCACGCCCTTGCCCTGCTCGGGCGCCCCAATCGCGGCCTCCAGGGTGTCGATGCCGGACAGCACATGGACCACGCCCTTGCCGATCTCCAGCGTCTTGGCCAACTGCGCGCGCAGCTCTTTTTCGTTGGCCGCCGTGACCTTGACGCTGGCCACGGGCAGCTCGATGGTGTGTTCCTTGAAGCGGTCCAGGCGCGGGAAGCCCGTGGTCGGCAGGAAGGCGCCGTCCACGCGCAGGTGCGTGTAGCCCTTGGGGCGGGCCCAGTCGGCCAGCTCGGTGTACACGCCCTTGCGGTGCACCACCAGCGGGGCCAGCAGGCCGATGTGCTGGCCCTTGAACTGGGTCAGCAACTGGGCGGCAATGCGCTCGGGCGTTTGCGGCTCCACGGCGGCGCCGTCGTGCACGCAGTGCTGGGTGCCCAGCTTCACGTACAGCAGGCGCAGGAAGTGCCAGACCTCGGTGGTCGTGCCCACGGTGGACTTGCGCCCGCCGCGCGACAGGCGCTGCTCGATGGCCACGGTGGGCGGAATGCCCCAGACGGCATCCACCTCGGGTCGGCCCGCGGGCTGCACGATGGAGCGCGCATAGGCGTTCAGCGATTCCAGGTAGCGGCGTTGGCCTTCGTTGAACAGGATGTCAAACGCCAGCGTGGACTTGCCCGAGCCGGACACGCCGGTCACCACATTGAACTTGCCGCGCGGAATGTCCACGCTCAGGCCCTTGAGGTTGTGCTCGCGGGCGTTGACGATTTCAATGGCATTTTTGCCTGCTGGAGATTTGTGGGCGCGCGCTGACAGCTCTTTTTTATAGAGCATGGGCGCGACTTCTTCGACCAACTGGCCGCCCACGCCCATGGCCAGGTCGTATTCGCGCAGGGCCTGTGCGGTGTGCGAGCCCTTGACCTGGCGCACGTCCTCGGGCGTGCCCTGGGCCACGATCTGGCCGCCGCCGTCGCCGCCCTCGGGGCCCAGGTCGATCAGCCAGTCGCTGGCGCGGATCACGTCCAGGTTGTGCTCGATGACGATCAGGCTGTGGCCCGCCTCCAGCAGCTTGCGCAGCGCGCGCATCAGCTTGGCGATGTCTTCAAAGTGCAGGCCGGTGGTGGGCTCGTCGAACAGGAACAGCGTCCCTTTGCGCGCAATCTTTTGCTTGGATTTGGAGGCGGTTTTGGCCGCCTCGGCCAGAAAGCCTGCTAGCTTCAGCCGCTGGGCTTCGCCGCCCGACAGCGTGGGCACGGGCTGGCCCAGCTTCACGTACTCCAGCCCCACATCGACGATGGGTTGCAGGGCGCGGATCACCTCGGCATCCTGGCGGAACAGCTGGGCCGCCTCGGCCACCGTCAGCTCCAGCACATCGGCCACGTTCAGGCTGCGGCCATCGCGATCCAATTTGATTTCCAGAATCTCGGCACGGTAGCGGCTGCCGTTGCAGTCGGGGCAGCGCAGGTAGACGTCGGACAGGAACTGCATCTCCACATGCTCGAAGCCCGAGCCGCCGCAGGTGGGGCAGCGGCCATCGCCGCTGTTGAAGCTGAACTTGCTGGCCGTGTAGCCGCGCTGGGCCGACAGCGGCGCGAGTGCAAACAGTTCGCGCAGGCTGTCCCAGGCACCCACGTAGGACACGGGGTTGGAGCGTGCGGTTTTGCCGATCGGCGACTGGTCGACAAACACCACGTCGGCCAGGTGGTCGGCGCCCAGCAGGCGGTCATGTGCGCCGGGGCTGTCGGTGGGCTTGCCAAAGTGGCGCAGCAGGGCCGGGGCCAGGATGTCCTGGATCAGCGAGGATTTGCCCGAGCCCGAAACGCCGGTGATAGTGACCAGGCGTTGCAGCGGGAAGTCCACATTGAGGTTTTGCAGGTTGTGCTGGCGCGCGCTTCCAGGATGAGGCGGGGCGTGCTCTCGGTCACCATGCGCTTCACGCCAAAGCCCACCTGCTTGCGCCCGCCCAGGTAGGCACCGGTCAGGGTGTCGGCGTGCTTGAGTTCCTCGGGCGTGCCGTCGAACACGATCTGCCCGCCGCGCGCACCGGGGCCGGGGCCCATGTCGATCATGCGGTCGGCGGCAAACATCACGGCCGGGTCGTGCTCCACCACCACCAGGGTGTTGCCGGCATCGCGCAGGCGGTGCATGGCCTGGGTGATGCGCTCCATGTCGCGCGGGTGCAGGCCGATGCTGGGCTCGTCCAGCACAAACAGGGTGTTGACCAGGCTGGTGCCCAGCGCGGTGGTCAGGTTGATGCGCTGCACCTCGCCACCACTCAAGGTGCGACTTTGCCGGTCGAGCGTCAGGTAGCCAATGCCCACGTCCACCAGGTACTTCAGGCGCGTGCCGATCTCTTCGTTCAGCAGCTTGAGTGCCTGCAATTCGCCCTCGGCCAGCCCGGTCTGGTTGCCCAGGTGCAGGCTGTCGAAGAAGCTGCGCAGCCGTGTGATGGGCAGCCGCATCAGATCGTGCAGGCACAGGCCGGGCAGGGCCTCGAGCTGGGCACGGCTCCAGGCCACGCCGGTGGGCATAAAGCGCTGTGCAGGAGGCAGCACCGCATCGGCCTGCGCCTTGCTGCCAATGCGCCACAGCAGGCTTTCGGTCTTCAGGCGTGCGCCGGCGCAGGTGGGGCATTCCGTGTAGCTGCGGTACTTGGAGAGCAGCACGCGGATGTGCATCTTGTAGGTCTTGGTTTCCAGGTACTCGAAGAAGCGGCGGATGCCGTACCACTGCTTGTTCCACTGGCCCTTCCACAGCGGCGAGCCTTCGATCACCCAGTGCTTCTGTTCCGGGGTCAGCTTGCTCCAGGCGATGTCGCGAGGGATGCCTTCGGCCTCGGCGTGGCGCATCAGGTCGTCCTGGATCTCCTTCCAGCCGGGCGTCTGGATGGGCTTGATGGCCCCGGTGCGCAGCGTGAGCTTGTCGTTGGGGATCACCAGGCCCCAGTCCACGCCAATCACGCGGCCAAAACCCCGGCAGGCGTCGCAGGCGCCCACTGCGGAGTTGAAGGAGAACAGCGACGGCATGGGTGCGGTGTAGCTGAGGTTGCTCTCGGGGCAGTGCAGGCCCTGCGAGAACTTCCACGTCTCAGCCTCGCCCGCTTCGGGCATGACGTACACGGTCAGGTGGCCGCTGCCGCGCTTGAGGGCGACCTCGATGGCCTCCATGGCCCGGGAGCGCTCCACGCGGCTGAAGCGGAAGCGGTCGGCCACCACGTCCAGCACCTTGATGCTTTCGGGTGGCGCGGCCTTGGCCTTCTTGCCCTTGGCGGGTTCTTCGACGGGTGCCGCACGTTCGACTTCACGCTCGGCCTGCACCTTGGTGAAGCCGCTGGCCGACAGCCATTGCTCCACTTCTTCCTGCGAGGTGTTGGCGGGCAGCTCGACCGGGAAGGTCAGTGCAATGCGCGGGTCGCCGGCCCGTTCGCAACGCTGCTGGAGGGCGGCGAAGATGGTCTCGGCCGTGTCGTGCTGCACGGGCAGGGTGGTCTGGCGGTCGAACAGGTGGGCGGCGCGCGCGAACAGCAGCTTGAGGTGGTCGTTCAGCTCCGTCATCGTGCCCACGGTGGAGCGGGAGTTGCGCACCGGGTTGGTCTGGTCGATGGCAATCGCCGGCGGCACGCCTTCGACGCGGTCCACGGCCGGCTTGTCCATGCGGTCCAGGAACTGGCGCGCGTAGGCGCTGAAGGTTTCCACGTAGCGGCGTTGGCCTTCGGCAAACAGGGTGTCGAACACCAGGCTGGACTTGCCCGAGCCGCTGGGCCCGGTGACGACGGTCAATTCGCCCGTGCGGATGTCCACATCCACGTTCTGCAGGTTGTGTTGGCGTGCGCCACGGATGCGGATCTGGCCTTGGGTCATGGTGAGCTGCGCGAAGAAGAAGCGTCAAAAACAAAGCGGCCGACCATTCTAGGCAGGCTGCCGCCGTGGATCGGCCGGTCTGGTCAAAGCGCATGCGGTCCGTGCTGGTAAACGGGCAGCAAAAAGGCCTGCTGGTGACAGCAGGCCTGGGGTGGTGCGGCGTGGAGGCCTTATTTGCGCGAGGTCTCCAGCGCCCGGTTGATGCCCAGCGCGGCCAGGGTGCAGACGGCCCCCGACAGCAGGTAGCCACCGACCGCCACCGGACCGAAGTGCGAGGACAGGTACAGGGCCACCAGGGGCGCCAGGGCCGCGCCCAGCAGCCAGGCGAGGTCGGCCGAGTAGGCCGCTCCCACAAAGCGGAACTTGCGCGAGAAGTTGGCCGTGACCGTGCCCGAGGATTGGCCGTACGACAGTCCCAGCAGCGCAAAGCCAATCAGGATGAACAGGTTCTGGCCGGCGGTGCCGCCATTGAGCAGCATGGGGGTGGCAAAGCTGAACAGTCCGATCAGCACCGCCATGGCGCCCAGGGTGTTGCGGCGGCCAAAGCGGTCCGCCATCCAGCCCGACAGCACGATGGCCGCGCAGGCCACCAGCGCACCCGCCACCTGGGTCCATAGGATCTGCGGGGGCGAGGCTTCGCCGTACAAGGTCATCCAGGACAGCGGGAACACGGTGACCAGGTGGAACAGGGCAAAGCTGGCCAGCGCGGCCAGCGCGCCCAGGAACACGTTGCGGCCCTCACCGCTGCGCGCCAGCTCGAGCGTGGGCGTGGGCGTGAGCTCCAGGGTCTGGAACATGGTGGTGTAGCTCTCGTCGGCGACCAGGCGCAGGCGGGCAAACAGGGCCACCACGTTGATGGCAAAAGCCACGCAGAAAGGATAGCGCCAGCCCCAGGCCAGAAGCTCCTCGTGCGAGAGTTGGGTGTAGATGTAGGCGAACACCGAGGCGGCCGCCACGAAACCGATCGGCGCCCCCAGTTGGCCGATCATGGCGTACCAGCCCCGCTTGGCCTTGGGCGCATTCATCGCCAGCAAGGACGGCAGCCCTTCCCAGGAGCCACCCACGGCCAGACCCTGCGCCACGCGCAGGCCCACCAGCCACCAGATGGCCGCCACGCCGATGCTTTCATAGCCCGGCAGCAGGGCGATGCCCACGGTGGCGCTGCCTAGCAGGAACAGGGCAATCGTCAGCTTGACGGCCATGCCCCAGCGGCGCTGCACGGCCATGCCCACGGCCGTACCGACCGGGCGGGCGAAGAAGGCCAGTGCGAACACTGCAAAGGCCGCCAGCATGCCGTTGAGCGTGGTCAGGAAGGGGAAGTACACATAGGGGAACACCAGCACGCAGGCGATGCCGAACACGAAGAAGTCAAAGTATTCGGAGGCCCGGCCGATGATGACGCCGGCGGCAATCTCGCCGGGGGTCACGTCTTGGTGGCCGTGGGCATGGGCCAGGCCGGGATCGACGGGTGCTGTTCCAGAAGGGGAGCCAGGGTGTGCAAAGCTGGTCATAGGTGCAACTCCTCGAGACGATGCACCTCTTGTACGCCGCTTGATGTGCGTCAACAAGCGAGATTTGCCTGCCCACCGTGTAGGAGAAGGGTTTGTCGGGAGGCTGAAGCGACATGGAAGTGGCAAAAACCATGGCGCCAAAGGGGGCGTGTTCTGTGGCTGGGTTGCCCCAATATGGGGATGCCCTTGACATTTATCAATGGGTTTTATTTATTTCAGGATTTCCTGAAAAAACAAGGATTTAGAGACGCTTTGATGGAAATCAATTGACACGGGCTGGTGTCAAGTTCCTACATAAAGACAACACACGGCACTGCGTTGAGCACCAAGGGGGCGCAGGAAGATGGGCAGGCGGAGTAAATTCGGCAGGTTTTGTTATCCGCGTTTACACCTAACAACGCGCGTTTTTTCGCGTTCACAGCATGCCTACATCCACGGAAAACCGCGGGCCAGCCTGGCTCGCTGCCGCGGCTCTGCTAGCGACCCTCACGGGCTGCAGCAAGGCCGTCGTGCTCAATCCCGCAGGGGACATTGCTGCTCAGCAAGGCGACTTGGTGGTGACTGCCACCTTGTTGATGCTGATCATCATCGTTCCCGTGATCCTGCTGACCCTGTTGTTTGCCTGGAAGTACCGCCAGTCGAACACCGAGGCCGAGTACGACCCGGAATGGCACCACTCGACCGCTCTGGAGCTGGTCATCTGGAGTGTTCCATTAATCATCATTATTGCTTTGGGCGCTTTGACCTGGATCAGCACCCACAAGCTGGACCCTTACCGTCCCCTGGACCGCATCTCGGAAACCAAGCCCCTGGACCCCAACGTCCAGCCGCTGGAAGTGCAGGTGGTGTCCATGGACTGGAAGTGGCTGTTCCTGTACCCCGAGCAAGGCATTGCCACGGTGAACGAATTTGCCGCACCGGTGGACCGTCCCATCCGCTTCAAGCTGACCGCCACCTCGACCATGGCCGCGTTCTACGTGCCTGATCTGGCCGGCATGATCTATGCCATGCCTGGCATGGAGACCCAGCTGAACGCCGTGATCAACAAGGAAGGCACCTACAAGGGGCTGAACTCGCACTACAGCGGTGCGGGCTTCTCGGGCATGACCTTCAAGTTCCACGGCCTGAGCAACGAAGGCTTCGACGCCTGGGTGCAACAGGCCAAGACCGAAGGCAAAGTGCTCGATCGTGCCTCCTACCTGGATCTGGTCAAGCCCAGCGAGCGTCACCCTGTGACCCGCTTCTCGTCCGTGCAGGACGGGCTCTACAACCGCGTGCTGAACATGTGCGTGGAAGAGGGAAAGATGTGCATGCACCACATGATGGCCATCGACGCTGCTGGCGGCGCGGCCTACATGAAGAAGGTGGGCCTGAACCTGCCTGACGATGTGTGCTCGGTGGAGAACGCAGACCGCGTGGTGGCCCTCCTGGACCAGCGCGATTCCCAGGGTGCTGTGGCACAGCAATAAGCAAGGACGGCGGCCTTGATGCGTTCCGGCGCGTCAGGCAGCCACTGAAAGAGACACAACTATGTCTGGACAAACAACGCTGCCCCACGATCCGCTGATTGGGCGGATCAGCTGGGACTCCATACCGATGGCGCATGAGCCCATCGTGCTGTGGACCTTTATTGCCGTGGTGCTCGGCGGCCTCGTGATGATGGCCGCACTGACCAAGTTCAAGCTGTGGGGTCCCCTGTGGCGCGACTGGGTCTGCTCGATCGACCACAAGAAGATCGGCATCATGTACATCATCCTGGGTATCGTCATGCTGCTGCGCGGCTTTGCCGACGCGGTGATGATGCGTATCCAGCAGGCCATGGCCTTTGGTGACAACCTGGGCTACCTGCCTCCGCACCACTACGACCAGATCTTCACCGCGCACGGCGTGATCATGATCTTCTTCGTGGCCATGCCCTTGGTCACGGGTTTCATGAACTACCTGATCCCGCTGCAGATCGGCGCGCGCGACGTGTCGTTCCCCTTCCTGAACAACTTCTCGTTCTGGATGACCACCACGGCGCCGTGCTGGTGATGGTGTCGCTGTTCCTGGGTGAGTTCTCGACCTCCGGCTGGCTGGCGCTGTCCAATCTGGGCAACCAGAACCCGGGTGTGGGTCTGGACTACTACATCTGGGCGCTGCAGCTGTCGGGTGTGGGCACCACGCTGTCGGGTATCAACCTGATCGTGACCATCATCAAGATGCGTGCCCCTGGCATGAACCTGATGAAGATGCCCGTGTTCGTGTGGACCTCGCTGTGCACCAACGCGCTGATCGTTGCCTCGTTCCCGATCCTGACTGCAGCCCTGGTGCTGATGTCCATGGACCGCTATTTCGGCACGCAGTTCTTCACGAACGAGCTGGGCGGCAACCCCATGCTGTACGTGAACCTGATCTGGATCTGGGGCCACCCTGAGGTCTACATCCTGGTGCTGCCCGTCTTCGGCATCTTCTCCGAAATCGTGGCGACCTACTCCAAGAAGCGCCTGTTCGGCTACACCTCCATGGTGTACGCGACCGTGTGTATCACCGTGCTGTCCTGGCTGGTGTGGCTGCACCACTTCTTCACCATGGGATCCGGCGCAGCGGTGAATACCTTCTTCGGTATCACCACGATGATCATCTCGATCCCCACGGGCGCGAAGATCTTCAACTGGCTGTTCACCATGTACAAGGGCCGCATTGCCTTCAAGCCGCCCATGATGTGGACGGTGGGCTTCATGTGCACCTTCGCCATCGGCGGTATGACCGGCGTGCTGCTGGCCGTGCCTCCTGCCGACTTCGTGCTGCACAACTCGCTGTTCCTGATCGCCCACTTCCACAACGTGATCATTGGTGGCGTGGTGTTCGGTCTGCTGGCCGGTATCAACTACTGGTTCCCCAAGGCCTTCGGCTACCGCCTCAACGAGTTCTGGGGCAAGGTGTCCTTCTGGTGCTGGCTGGTCGGCTTCTGGGTCGCCTTCACACCGCTGTACATCCTGGGCCTGATGGGCGTGACCCGCCGTGTGAGCCATTTCGACGACCAATCGCTGCAGATCTGGTTCGTGATCGCTGCCGTCGGCGTGGCCATCATCGCCTGCGGTATCGGTGCCTTCCTGCTGCAACTGGTGGTGTCCTACTTCCAGCGCGACAAGCTGCGTGACGTGACGGGCGACCCCTGGGGCGGCCGTACCCTGGAGTGGGCGACTTCCTCGCCACCTCCCGCGTACAACTTCGCCAAGACCCCCGTGGTGTACGACATCGACGCCTGGTGGGACATGAAGAAGCATGGCTACCAGCGTCCGCTGAACGGCTTCGAAGACCTGCACATGCCCAAGAACACGGGCGCCGGCTTCGTGATCTCCATGATCGCCATGGTGCTGGGCTTTGCGCTGATCTGGCACATCTGGTGGCTGGCCGTGGTGTCCTTCGCCGGCATGATCCTGGCTTCGATCATCCACACCTTCAACTACAACCGCGACTACTACATCCCTGCAGCTGAAGTGCAGGCGACGGAAGACGCACGTACTGAACAGCTCGCACGCCATGTCTAATATTTCCATCCAAGCGGGTCAGCGCGAGTACCACCCCGCGCACGAGCCCCATCCTGAGAACGGCACTTCGCTGGGCTTCTGGCTGTACCTGATGAGCGACTGCCTCATCTTCGCAGCCCTGTTCGCCACCTTCGGCGTGCTGGGCCGCAGCTACGCCGGCGGCCCCACGGGCGCCGAGCTGTTCGACCTGAAGCTGGTGGCCCTGAACACGGCCTTCCTGCTGATCTCGTCGATCACCTTCGGCTTTGCGCTGATCCAGAAGCAAAAGGGCAACCTGAAGGGCACCCTGACCTGGCTGGCCATCACCGGCCTGTTCGGTCTGGCCTTCCTGGCGGTGGAACTGTATGAGTTCGCGCACCTGATGCACGAAGGCCTGACACCCCAGTCCAGCGCCTTCGGCTCGGCCTTCTTCACCCTGGTGGGCACCCACGGTCTGCACGTGACCTTCGGTCTGATCTGGCTGATCGTGCTGATGATCCAGCTGGGCAAGCATGGCCTGACCCGTGAAAACAACCGCCGCCTGATGTGCCTGTCGATGTTCTGGCACTTCTTGGACGTGGTCTGGATCGGTGTGTTCACCTTTGTGTATTTGATGGGGGTGCTGTAAATGAGCGCGCATGATCTGCATGCTGGTCACGACGACCACCACGGTGAGGAAGAGATTCACGTCACCACCGGCGGTTACGTCACCGGCTTTATCCTGGCGGTCATCCTGACCGTGATCCCCTTCTGGCTGGTCATGGCCAAGGTGATCGACAACCGTGCCACCGCCGCGATGGTGCTGGGCCTGTTTGCCGCCGTGCAGGTGGTGGTCCACATGTACTTCTTCCTGCACATGAACGGCAAGATCCAGGGCGGCTGGACCATGTTGTCCACCATCTTCTCGGTGGTCTTCGTGGCCATCACCCTGGCGGGTACCTTGTGGGTCATGTTCCACATGAACACCAACATGATGCCCAGCCACACCGACCTGCCTCCGGTGGACCAGCCCGCGGTCACGGCGCCGGCCCCTGCGGCCGAGGCGGCGGTGCAACCCGCGGCAGAACCTGCTGCCGCACACAGTGGCCACAGCAGCAACTGAACATGACGGTTGACACCACGAGGGCGCCCCGGCGCTCTCGCTCCACCTTCGTGAAGGCGGTGCTCGCGCTAGCGGGCATCGCCCTTTTTATTTCCTTCCTCAGCCTGGGCACCTGGCAGGTGCAGCGCCGCGCCTGGAAGCTGGACCTGATCGAGCGGGTCAACACCCGCGTGCACAGCGCCCCCGTGCCGGTGCCGGCTGCGGCGGCCTGGCCGCAGGTGCAGCCGCCCACGCATGAATACCTGCCCGTGCAGGCCCAGGGCCAGTGGATGGAGGGGCGCAGCGTGCTGACCCAGGCCGTGACCGAG
This sequence comes from Comamonas sp. GCA5, assembly GCF_036541385.1. Taxonomy (NCBI): domain Bacteria; kingdom Pseudomonadati; phylum Pseudomonadota; class Betaproteobacteria; order Burkholderiales; family Comamonadaceae; genus Comamonas; species Comamonas sp. GCA5. The sequence goes on from NZ_JAZHFR010000001.1 coordinate 27,109, forward strand.
CTGGGCGCTGGCTTCTGGCTGCTGACGCCGCTGCAGCAGGCCGATGGCAGCCAGCTGCTGGTGAACCGCGGCTTTGTGCCTGCGGAGCAGCGCAAGGACTTTGCCGACCGCATCGCCGCCGCACCGCAGGAGGCTGCAGGCGCGACCGTGACGGTGGAAGGCCTGCTGCGTTTTTCCGAGCCCAAGGGCGGCTTCATGCGGGACAACGTGCCTGCGGAAGACCGCTGGCATTCGCGCGATGTGCAGGCGATCGCCCAGGCCAAGGGGCTGCAGCAGGTGGCGCCGTTCTTTGTCGACCAGGGCCTGCCTGGCGCCGCCGTGGCGGCCACCTGGCCACGGCCGGGGCTGACGGTGATCCAGTTCACCAACACCCATGCGGTCTATGCGCTGACCTGGTACGGCCTGGCCCTGATGGTGGTCGGTGCGGCCTGGCTGGTGGTGCGCCACGAGCGGCGCAAACGGCAGGCCTGAGCGGGACGGCCTGGAACGACCCGGATCCTTCCGACGGGAGCACGGCTCCCTATTTCCTCCAAGGCCGCGCATGCGGCCTTTGCTTTTTACATAGCAGCCTGCGCAGGTTGGACGCGCGCTGCAGACCTTTTTGGCTGAAATGTGGGCGGTGTGACGCCATCGATGGAGTGCCTGGTCCGGAGGTGGGGCACGGCGCGGGTGCCAGGTCGCTGCCTCCACCCACAAGGCCGCGATGGCGGCCTTGGGAGATCTGGGCGGGTGGTGTGCTGCGAGCGGCGCAGACGGCCGTCCTGAGCGGGGCGGCCGGTACCGACCCGAATCCTTCCGACCGGAGGCCGGTTCCCCCCCCACTCCCAGGCCGCGCTGCGGTCTTTGTTTTGCATAGCAGTCTGTGCAGGCTGGACGCGCACTGCAGGCCTTTTTGTTCGACATATAGGCGGCCTTGCTCGGTCGAGTGAGCACTGTGCCTGGAGGTGTGCGCGACGCGGGTCGGAGGCACTCGCCCAAAAAACAAGGCCGCGATGGCGGCCTTGGGGGATGCGGGGTGGTGAGTGCTGCCTGCGCGGGCTGGACAGGCGCAGGCGTGCGGTGGATGGCGCTCAGGTCACCAGGTAGTGGTCGATCAGCAGGGCGGCAAACACGCCGCTCAGGTGGATCAGCGAGAAGCGGAAGGTCTTGCGCGCCAGGGCGTCCGAATAGTGCATCCACAGGCGCAGCGCATACCAGCTGAAGCCCAGGCACAGTGCCGAGGCCACGGTGAAGTACAGCCAGCCGCTCATGCCGAAGATCACCGGCAGCAGGCAGCCGGCAAACAGCACCAGGGTGTACAGCAGGATCTGCAGCTGGGTGTACTTGGCGCCGTGCGTCACGGGCAGCATGGGCAGGCCGGACTTGCGGTAGTCGTCCACGCGGTACAGCGCCAGGGCCCAGAAGTGCGGGGGCGTCCACAGGAAGATGATGAGGAACAGGATCAGCGCCTCGGGGCTGACCTGGCCGGTCATGGCTGCCCAGCCCAGCACGGGGGGCATGGCGCCCGAGGCGCCGCCGATGACGATGTTCTGCGGCGTGGCGGGCTTGAGCACCACGGTGTAGATCACGGCATAGCCGATGAAGGTGGCCAGGGTCAGCCACATGGTCAGGGTGTTGGTGAAGGCCAGCAGGATGGCCGCGCCGGCCGTGCACAGGATGGCCGAGAAGGCCAGGGCCTGCTGGGGCGTCAGCTCGCCCTTGGCCGTGGGGCGCCAGCTGGTGCGCTTCATGCGCGCATCGATGTGGCGCTCGACCAGGCAGTTGAAGGCCGCCGCCGCCGCCGACACCAGCCAGATGCCCAGGCAGGCCACAGCCATGTCGCCCAGCTGCTGGAAGGTCGGCACGCCGGGGATGGCCAGGACCATGCCGATCAGGGCGCAGAACACGATCAGCTGCACCACGCGGGGCTTGGTCAGCGCGTAAAACTGGCTCCAGCGCGAGCCTTGGGTGTCACTCAAAGTTTGTGCAGTCATGCCACAACTCTCCGTGCGCCGTGGGGCGCCTGTGTATCGTCTTGCAGCGCGGCTGCGCTGTGGGTGCGGGTGGCGGCCAGGGCCCAGGTCATCACCGTGACCAGGGCGGCCGCGCCGCCGGTGTGCAGCACGGCGGCCACCAGGGGCCAGTCCAGCACCACGTTGGACAGGCCCGTCAGAAATTGCAGGCCGATCAGGCCCAGCAGCCAGCGGCCCTGGCCGGCCAGGGCCGGCTGCCTGCGCATCGCCAGGCCCACGGCGACCACGGCCGCGATCACCCCATAGGCTGCCAGGCGGTGGACGTAGTGGATGGCGGTGAGCGCCGCGAAACTGATGTGGCTGCCGTCGGACAGCAGGCCCAGCGGGCGCCAGATCTCGAACGCCTGGGCAAAGTCCATTGCTGGCCACCACTGGCCGTTGCAGTCCGGAAAGGTGGAGCAGGCCAGCACGGCGTAGTTGGTGCTGACCCAGCCGCCCAGCGCCACCTGGGCGAACAGCAGCGCCAGACAGGCCCACAGCGCCGCGCGCAGCGTGCCGGGAATGGGGGCGGGGAGCTGGCGCAGCACGGCCTGCTGGTGGCCCACGGCCTGCACGCACAGCAGCACCAGCAGCAGCAGGCCGCCCAGCAGGTGCAGGGTGACGATGGCCGGGAACAGCTTCATGGTCACCGTCAGCGCACCGAAGGCGCCCTGGATCAGCACCCACACCAGCGTGGCCGTGGCCCACCAGGGGTGGCGCGGGCCGTGCAGCGGGGTCTTGCGGTGCTCGCGCCAGGCCAGCAGCACCAGGGCGATGATGAGCACGCCCACGGTGGTGGCCAGGTAGCGGTGGATCATCTCGATCCAGGCCTTGCTGAAGGTCACCGGCCCGGTGGGCATGGCGGTCTGGGCGGCGGTGATCTCGGCGTGCGCGCCCAGGGGGCTGGTGTTGCCGTAGCAGCCCGGCCAGTCGGGGCAGCCCAGGCCGGAATCGGTCAGGCGCGTGAAGGCGCCGAACAGCACCAGGTCGAAGGTCAGGAACAGGGTCAGCAGGCCCAGGGCCTGCAGGCGGCGGGCAGGGCCGGCGCCGCGGTTGCGGTGCCAGACCCACAGCAGCGGGGCCAGGGCGATGACGGCACCCAGGGCCATCAGTTCAAGCAGCGGCGCTAAATCGTAAAGAGGCTGTTCGCCCATCAGCACTCCTCAACAAGCATTGGCTGAAACATGTCCGACGAAGATTGGCACAGACCCGCATCCACAGGGCGGGCAGACGGCGCATCGCCGTGGGGCCAGGGGCCCAGGCCGTGTCGCCAGGGCGGGGCCGGGGGCGATCGGTCTGCCAGCATGGGGCACAGATTTGCATGCCCCCGGGGGTACGCCAATCCGGCAAAACCTTGATCTGGCGCAGATTCTATATTTCAGCCCTGTGCTCTGCAGGGCAAACCCGCAAAGCCGCCCCTGTGGCATGAGGGCATAGCGCGAAAAAGTGAGCGCATGGCGCGCGCTGTATCGTCGTTTCGATGGTCAATGACTGCGAAAGACCGATTCGGCCTGCGCAGCCTGCTCCTGTTATTGCGGTGCCTGTGCGGCCGCCAGGGCCTGGGCCAGCAAGGCGGGCAGGTCTGCCATGTGGTCGAACACCCGCACGGCACCGGCGGCCCGCAACGCCTCGGGCGTGGTGTGGGCGTTGACCCGCGGACAGTAGCCCCAGACCGTGGCGCCGGCGCGCACGCCCGCCGTCAGGCCGGGTACGGAATCCTCGATCACCAGGCAGCGCTCGGGGGGCACGCCCACGGCGGCCGCAGCGGCCAGGTAGACATCGGGCCAGGGCTTGGTGCGCGGCAGGTCGTGGCCGCTGAAGACGTGGCCGCCGAAGTAGGGCAGCAGGCCCACCTTGTCGAGCTGCATCAGCACCTTGGGCTTGTCCGCGCCGCTGGCCACGGCGATGCGGCCCTGCAGCTGGGCGTGCACGCCGCGCACGGCGTCCACGGCGCCGTCGATGGCCACCAGTTCGGCGCGCAGGCGCTGGTTGCGGCGTTCATAGAACGCGGCCATCCAGGCGTCGGTCAGGGGCTTGCCGGTTTCGGCCTCGATGCGGGCGGTCTCGCTGCGCACCGTCTTGCCGATGAAGATGCGCATGCAGTCGTCCTCGGACAGCGTCCAGCCCGATTCGTTGAGCATGGCGTGCAGCACGCGGTTGGTGATGAGTTCGCTGTCGACCAGGACGCCGTCGCAGTCGAACAAGATGGCTTCAAAAGACATGGCTGTCAGCGCAGGCAGCACCTGCGTGCAAAGGGTAAAAGGCTGTGGTTTGCATCAGAACTGGTCGCCGTCCACATAGAACCAGCGGCCGTCTTCGCAGACGAAGCGGCTGCGTTCATGCAGCCGCACGGCCCGCCCGCCGACGCGAAAGCGCGCCACAAACTCGACCTCGGCCATGGCCGCGCCCGTCGGCTGAAAGGCCTTGACCTGCAGGCCCAGCCATTTGGCGCCAGCCTCGAAGTCCAGCGTCGCGGGGCGCTGGCTGGGGTGCCAGGTGGCCAGCAGGTAGGGCGCGTTTTCGGTCACGAAGGCGCTGTAGCGCGAGCGCATCAGGTGCTCGGCATCGGGGGCCGGGGCCGTGTCGAAGTGTTCCACAAAGCGGGCGCAGCAATCGGCATAGGCCACGGGCAGGCCTTGGGCGGTGGTGCGTCCGCAGGGGCAGGCGGCGTGGGGCGACAGGGGCATGGGCAACGGCGAGGGTTCAGGCAGGTGCCGCACAGGCGGCAAGTGCGTGATTTTCGGCCAAAACCCCGCGCGCGCAGGGCATGGTTGTGTCTGACGTTGACGTGCACGTCAATAATGCAGGCCATGAGCAAGACCACCCAGGCCCCTGTGGCCTATTCCATCAGCGATCTGGCGCAAGAATTTGACCTGACCACCCGCGCCATTCGCTTCTACGAAGACATGGGGCTGCTGCAGCCCACGCGCCAGGGTTCGGGCGGGCGCACCCGCGTCTACAGCCCGCGCGACCGCACGCGCCTGCGCCTGATCCTGCGCGGCAAGCGCCTGGGACTGTCGCTGGTGGAGGCCAAGGAAATCATCGATCTGTACGACAGCCCGCGTGACACCCATGTGCAGCTGGAGCGCTTTCTCGAGGTGCTGGGCAACCACCGCCGCCAGCTGGAGGCGCGCATGGAAGACCTGCAGGCCACGCTGGACGAAGTCTGCGCCCAGGAAAAAGAGGCCAAGTCGCTGTTGCGCAAGCTGCCCAAGGCCAAGACGTCATAATTGACGTTAACGTAAAAGGAATGGAAAATTCCGCACAGCCAAGGAGACAACATGGCCCAGACCGACAACCTGCAGCGTGTGCGGGACAGCTTTGCACTGCAGGGCGCCATGAGCACGCTGGGGGCGCAACTCACCCACCTGGCGCCGGGCGCGGTGGACATCAGCTTTGACTGGGCCCCGGGCCTGACGCAGCAGCACGGCTTTATCCACGCCGGCATGCTGTCGGCGGCGCTGGATTCCGCCTGCGGCTATGCCGGCTTCAGCCTGATGCCGGAAGACGCCGGGGTGCTGACCATCGAATTCAAGATCAACCTGCTGGCCCCCGCCAAGGGGCAGTGCTTTCGCTGCGAAGGCCGGGTGCTCAAGCCCGGACGCACCATCGTCCTGGCCGAAGGCCGGGCCTTCGCGATCGACGGCGGGCAGGAAAAACTCTGCGCCACCATGCACTGCACGCTGATGGCGGTGCAGGGGCGCCAAGGGATTGCGGGCAAATAGGCGGCGCCGATCGCCAGCCCCGGCACAGACACCGATACACACAAGGAGACACCACCATGAGCCAACTGCCAGGACTGAACTTCCAGCTGGGTGAAGACATTGATGCGCTGCGCGACGCGGTGCGCGAGTTCGCGCAGACCGAGATCGCCCCGCGCGCCGCCGAGATCGATCGCAGCGACCAGTTCCCCATGGACCTGTGGCGCAAGTTCGGCGAGCTGGGCGTGCTGGGCATCACCGTGCCCGAGCAGTACGGCGGCGCCGACATGGGCTATCTGGCGCACATGGTGGCCATGGAGGAAATCTCGCGCGCCAGCGCCTCGGTGGGCCTGTCGTATGGCGCGCACAGCAACCTGTGCGTGAACCAGATCAACCGCAACGGCAACGCCGCGCAGAAGGCCAAGTACCTGCCCAAGCTGATCAGCGGCGAGCACGTGGGCGCGCTGGCCATGAGCGAGCCCGGTGCTGGCTCCGACGTGATCAGCATGAAGCTCAAGGCCGAGGACAAGGGCGGCTACTACCTGCTCAACGGCAACAAAATGTGGATCACCAACGGCCCCGACGCCGACACCCTGGTGGTCTACGCCAAGAGCGAACCCGAGCTGGGCGCGCGCGGCGTGACGGCGTTCCTGATCGAGAAGGGCATGCCCGGTTTCTCCATCGCGCAGAAGCTGGACAAGCTGGGCATGCGCGGCAGCCACACCGGCGAGTTGGTGTTCCAGAACGTGGAAGTGCCCGCCGAGAACGTGTTGGGCCAGGTCAATGGCGGTGCCAAGGTGCTGATGAGCGGCCTGGATTACGAGCGCGCCGTGCTGACCGGCGGCCCGCTGGGCATCATGCAGAGCGTGATGGACAACGTCGTGCCCTACATCCACGACCGCAAGCAGTTCGGCCAGAGCATTGGCGAGTTCCAGCTCATCCAGGGCAAGGTGGCCGACATGTACACCGTGCTGCAGGCGGGCCGTTCCTTCGCCTACACCGTGGCCAAGAACCTGGACATGCTGGGTACCGACCACGTGCGCCAGGTGCGCAAGGACTGCGCCAGCGTGATCCTGTGGTGTGCCGAGAAGGCCACCTGGATGGCCGGCGAAGGCGTGCAAATCTATGGCGGCAATGGGTATATCAACGAGTACCCGCTGGGCCGTCTGTGGCGGGATGCGAAACTCTACGAAATTGGCGCCGGCACCAGCGAGATTCGCCGCATGCTCATCGGCCGCGAACTGTTCGCGGAAACCTGCTGAAGGCACGCTCGCTGTCCGGCGCATGTTCCATGCAATCTGAAAAGGAAGGCCACATGACCACTACCTCCATCGATGACCTGTTTGTGCACAACAAGGAATGGGCTGCCCAGATGGAGCGCGACCGCCCCGGGTTCTTCACCGGGCTGATGTCGCAGCAAAAACCCAAGTACATGTGGATCGGTTGCTCGGACAGCCGCGTGCCTGCCAACCAGATCACCGGGCTGGAGCCGGGTGAAGTCTTCGTGCACCGCAACGTGGCCAACGTGGTGGTGCCCAGCGACCTGAACTGCCTGTCCACCATCCAGTACTCGGTCGACCACCTCAAGGTCGAGCACCTGATGGTCGTGGGCCACTATGGCTGCGGCGGCGTGCTGGCGGCACTGGAAGGCATCCGCCTGGGCCTGGCCGACAACTGGACCCGCCATGTGCGCGACGTGCGCGACAAGCACTATGACCTGATCAAGGCCACGCCCGTGCAGTACCGCCACGACGTGCTTTGCGAGCTGAACGCCATCGAGCAGGTGATGAACGTGGCGCAGAGCACCGTGATGCAGGACGCCTGGGCCCGCGGCCAGAGCGTGTCGCTGCACGGCTGGTGCTACAGCCTGAAGAACGGCCACATCACCAACCTGGAGATGACCGTCCCCGGCGTCGGTGGGCTGCATGAAATCCACCAGCGTGCCGTGCAGCTGGTGGCCGAGCGCCAGCGTGACTGAACGGCAGGCAAGCGGCTGCCCCCGGGCCCTGTGCCTAGGGCGTCTTGGCGTGCGTTGAGCCATGTTTCCCCAGCAGCTGGACGCTCCCCAGGCCTTTGGCATCGCCCAGGCGATGATGGATGGCTTTGACCGCCATTACCGCCTGTTCCGGGCCGAATCGGCCCGCGCCAAGCGCCGTTTCGAACAGCCGACTGGAGCGGCCAGCAGACCGCGCAGCGCGAGCGCATCGCGTTCTACGACCTGCGCGTGACCGAGTGCGTGCAGCGGCTAGAGACCGAGTTCCATGCTGGCCAGCTGCCCATGCCGGTGTGGCAGCAGGTCAAGCTGCACTACATCGGCCTGATGGTGGAGCACCTGCAGCCGGAGCTGGCGGAGACCTTCTTCAACTCCGTCACCACCAAGATCCTGCACCGCACCCACTTCCACAACGATTTCATCTTCGTGCGGCCGGCCGTCAGCACCGAGTACCTGGAGAGCCGGGACCCGGACGATGCGCCCACGTACCGTGCCTATTACCCCGGATCGCTGGACGCCTTGCCGCAGGCACTGCAGGCCCTGGTGCAGCAGCTGCAGCTGCAAGCCCCGTTCGAGGACCTGGCCCGCGACATCGCCGTGCTGGCCGCTCGCATGCGCGAGCGCCTGGCGGGCCTGACGCTGCGCGCCAATTTTCAGATCCAGGTGCTGTCCAGCCTGTTCTACCGCAACAAGGGCGCCTACCTGGTGGGCAAGATCATCACCGGCTACACCGAGCTGCCGCTGGCCATTCCCATCGTGCACGGCGCCCAGGGCCAACTGGTGCTGCACGCGGCCTTGTTCGGCGAGGATGACTTGCACGGGCTGTTCAGCTTTGCGCGGGCCTACTTCATGGTCGACATGGCCGTGCCCAGCGCCTACGTGCAGTTTCTGCACGGCCTGATGCCGCGCAAGCCGCGTGGCGAAATCTATAGCGCCCTGGGCTTAGCCAAACAGGGCAAGACCCTGTTTTACCGGGAATTCTTGCACCACCTCAAGCATTCCAGCGACCAGTTCCGCATCGCGCCGGGCATCAAGGGCCTGGTGATGCTGGTGTTCGACCTGCCCAGTTTTCCCTACGTGTTCAAGCTGATCCGCGACCGCTTCCCGGCGCCCAAGGAGACCACGCGCGCCCAGGTCAAGGCTAAGTACCAGCTGGTCAAGCAGCACGACCGGGTGGGCCGCATGGCCGACACCATGGAGTACAGCCTGGTGGCCTTCCCGCGCGAGCGCTTCAGCGATGCCCTGCTGGCCGAACTGCTGGCCCATGCGCCCGAGCAGATAGAGGTCAGCGACCGCGATGGCGACGGGCAGCAGGAAGTCATCATTCGCCACCTCTACATCGAGCGCCGGCTGGTGCCGCTGAACCTGTACTTGCAGGAGTGTTTCGATGCCGGGCTGGAGCAGCCCCGTGCGCGCGCCAACATGGAGCGTTGCGTGATCGAGTACGGCAATGCCATCAAGGACCTGGTGGCGGCCAACATCTTTCCGGGCGACATGCTGTGGAAGAACTTCGGCGTCACCCGCGGCGGCAAGGTGGTGTTCTATGACTACGACGAGATCGAATACCTGACGGACTGCCACTTCCGGGCCATCCCCCCGGCACGCACCGAAGAGGAAGAGATGAGCGGGGAGATCTGGTGGCGGGTCGGCCCGCACGATGTGTTCCCCGAGACCTTTGGCCCGTTCCTGCTGGGCCATCCCGCCGTGCGCGAGGTCTTCCTGCAGCACCACGCCGACCTGCTGGAGCCCGCCTTCTGGCAGGCGCACCAGGCGCGCATCCAGCAGGGCCACATGCACGACGTTTTTCCGTACGACCCCAGCCGCCAGCTGCATGCGCCGGCGCTGACTTCGTGAACCTTTGGCTTGCAAACTGATATCAACAAGGAGACTTCCATGCCACAACACCAAGACCCCGTCGTCATCGTCAGCGCTGCGCGCACCCCCATGGGTGCGTTCCAGGGCGATTTTTCCGATCTGGCCGCCCACGACCTGGGCGGTGCGGCCATCGCGGCCGCCGTGGCCCGCGCCGGCATCCAGCCCGAGCAGGTCGAGGAAGTGCTGTTCGGCAACTGCCTGATGGCCGGCCAGGGCCAGGCCCCGGCACGCCAGGCCGGCTTCAAGGGCGGCCTGCCGCAAAGCACCGGCGCCGTGACGCTGTCCAAGATGTGCGGCGCCGGCATGGAGGCCACCATCCTGGCCCACGACCAACTGATTGCCGGCAGCCGTGACGTGATGATCGCCGGGGGCATGGAGAGCATGACCAACGCGCCCTACCTGCTGAAGAAGGGCCGTGCCGGCTACCGCATGGGCCACGACAAGGTCTATGACCACATGATGCTGGACGGCCTGGAAGATGCCTACGAAGCCGGCCGCTCCATGGGCACCTTTGGCGAGGACTGTGCCGCCAAGTACCAGTTCACGCGCGAAGCGCAGGACGCGTTTGCGATTGCCAGCGTGCAACGCGCGCAGCAAGCCGCCCAGAGCGGTGCCTTCGATGCCGAGATCACCCCCGTCACCGTCAAGACCCGCAAGGGCGATGTGACCATCAGCGTGGACGAAGGCCCGGCCAAGGCCAAGCTGGACAAGATCGGCAGCCTCAAGCCTGCTTTCAAGAAGGACGGCACCATCACCGCCGCCTCCAGCTCCAGCATCAACGATGGCGCCGCCGCCATGGTGCTGATGCGCGAGTCCACGGCCAAGCAGCTGGACTGCAAGCCGCTGGCGCGCATCGTCTCGCACGCGACCTTTGCACAGGCTCCCGAGTGGTTCACCACCGCACCCGTGGGCGCCACCGAAAAGGCGCTGAAGAAGGCCGGCTGGAAGGTTGAGGATGTGGACCTGTGGGAAATCAACGAAGCCTTTGCCGTGGTGCCCATGGCGCTGATGGCCGAAATGAAGGTGCCCCACGACAAGGTCAACGTGCACGGCGGCGCCTGTGCCCTGGGCCATCCCATTGGCGCCAGCGGCGCGCGCATCCTGGTGACGCTGATCCACGCCCTGCAGCGCCATGGCAAGCAGCGCGGCCTGGCCACGCTGTGCATTGGCGGTGGCGAAGGTACGGCCATGGCCATCGAACTGGTCTGAGCGACCACGGCGCCGTCCCCCGGCGCTGCTGGGCACAGGGCCGCAGGGCTTGGCTTACAGTCGGTCCATGTGCCACCGGCCGCGCCCCCACCTTGCGGGGCGCGGCCCTTTTCAGGATTTCCCCTATGCATGCAGAACTGCCCGAAGACGACCACCCCCCCGCACCCTTGAGCGCCGCGCAGGTGACCGCCTTCTGGAATGATTTTTCCGGCCAGTTGACGGCCCTGGCCGCGCTGGACGGGCGGGCCTTTGTCGAGGCGGCCAACGCGCTGCTGCAGCGCCATGCCCCCGGCCTGTCGCTGGAGCTGGAAGGCACGCCCGGCCAGGACGGCGCCCGCCTGGTGGTCACGGCCCACGGCAACATCGAACACTTTGAGGTGGCCCAGGCCATGGTGCGCCAGGCCCCGCCGCTGGCGGGCTATGCCGTGCAGGCGTTCCGCAGCCGCGCCGCCGGCAGCAACTTCGCCATGCGCCTGCAGGATTTCGAGCTGTCCTGTGACGATGTGCTGGTGGCCCACTATGACGCGGGCGGCATCATCGGGCTGGCGCTGTCGTTCGCCCAGGCCGTGCCGCCGCAGTTGCAGGAGCAGGCCCGGCACATGGCCTTCATCCTGCTGGACCATGCCCTGGGCGAATGGGATTTCGCCGTGCGCGTGGGTCCGGTGGAATTTGGGGACGCCGAGGCCGATGCGGTGCCGCTGTCGCAGTTCCCCGCCGTGTTCGATGCCTTCCAGCGCGAGGTCCTGGGGCGCACCTACGACTTTCCGCAGGAGGAGCAGGACCGCTGGATCTCACTGGAAGTCCGGTCCCGCGATGCCGACGAGGACGATGCCCCCGATCTGCTGACCTTCCACGACAGCGCCCATGCGCTGGCCACGCGCGCCGACCTGTCCTATTTGCTGACGCTGCGGTTCCCGGTGGACAGCCAGGAGAGCCTGGACTGCGCGCGGGCGGCCCAGGACGCGCTGGATGCGCAGCTGCTGGGCCAGCAGCGCGGCGTCCAGGTCTTCACGCGCATGGAGGGCATGCAGTCCCGCGTGGCGGCCTTCTATGTGGACGACCCAGACGTCGCCGCCGCTTTGGCCCGCCAGCTGGCGGCCGAGCATGCCCCGGGTCTGGACGCTGCGCTGGCGCTGGAGTACGACCCCTCCTGGCGCGAGTACCTGGGCATGTACAGCGCCATCCACCGCCAGGACCGGCGCGCGGCCGAGGAGGTCGCATGATCACCGGCGAAGACCAGTTGCGCCAGTTGTACCCCATGCCGGCCGAGCGGGCCCTGCGCAAGCAGCAGGCTGCGCTGGATGCGCATTGCCAGCGCTTCATCGCGCTGTCGCCGTTGTGCGTGCTGGCCACCGGCGGCGGTGCCGGGGCGCTGATGGACGCGTCGCCCCGCGGCGGCGCGCCGGGATTTGTGCACGTGCACGATGCCCAGACCCTGTGGATCCCCGATGCCGGTGGCAACAACCGACTGGACAGCCTGAGCAACCTGCTGCACGACCCGCGCATCGGCCTGCTGTTCATGGTGCCCGGGGTGAACGAAACCCTGCGCATCAATGGTACGGCCCGGCTGCGCGATGAGCCGGCCTGGACCGGGCACTTTGCCGGCGCGCACTTCACCCCCAAGCTGGTGATCGAGGTGCAGGTGCGCGAGGCCTATCTGCACTGCGCCAAGGCGCTGATGCGCTCGCGCCTGTGGCAGGCCGAGGCGCAGGTGGAACGCTCGGCCCTGCCCAGCATGAACCAGATGATCCACGCGCAGATCGGGCTGGACACCCCGCCGGAAAGCCAGGCGGCGATGGAGCAGCGCTACCAGCAGCAGATTGCGGCGGAGCGCGCGCAGGATTGAACCAGTTCCGCCGTGTGCGGCCGTGAACTGAGCAAAAGGGAGTGGTATGGCAGTGATTTTGGTGATGGGGGCTTCGCGCGGCATTGGCCGCGGTCTGGTGCGTGCCTGTGTGGCGCGCGGCGACCGCGTGATCGCCACCGTGCGCCAACGTGCGGATGGGGAGGCCCTGCGGGCCGAAGGCGCCGAGGTGCTGGTGGTGGATGTGGCCGATCCCGCCAGCGTCAGCGGCCTGGCCTGGCAGTTGGACGGCCAGGAGATCGACTGCGCCTGGTATGTGGCCGGGGTGTGGGATGCCGGCACGGCGGCCCACCCGCCCACCCAGGAGCAGTTTGACCGCGTCATGCACACCAATGTGCTGGGCGCCATGCAGGTGCTGCCCCAGGTCATGCCCGGCGTGGAGGCCGCCGGCGGCACCATGGTCTGCATCAGCAGCGAGATGTCGCGCCTGTCGCTGGCCGACGCGGATGCCTGGCTGTACCGCGTCAGCAAGGCGGCGGTCAACATGGTGGTGGCCAGCGCCCAGCCGCAGTGGCCCGGTGCCACGGTGATCGCCATGGACCCGGGCTGGGTGCAGACCGAGATGGGCGGCGCCGCCGCACCGATCACGGTCGAGACCAGCGTGCAGGGCATGCTGGACACGGTCGACCAGCTGACCCTGGAGGACCGGGGCGGCCTGCTGCGCTACAACGGCGAACGCTGCAAGGGCTGAAAAAGCATAGCTGGCAGCGCAGGATAGACAAGCACTTCAAATACTTTTTGTATTGAAACCAAGCAAGCACCTGCGCTGGCAGCTCTTATTGATATAAAACCAAGGAGACACCTTCCATGCTGCTGACCGAAGACCAGCAAATGATCCGCGAGGCCCTGCGCAGCTTTGTGCAGGAGCAGATCACCCCCCACGCCGCGCGCTGGGACAAGGAACACCATTTCCCCCAGGACGTGCACCGCGGCCTGGCGGCGCTTGGCTGCTACGGCATCTGCGTGCCCGAGTCGTACGGCGGTGCCGGCCTGGACTATGTGAGCCTGGCCGTGGTGCTGGAAGAGATTGCCGCCGGCGATGGCGGCACCAGCACCGTGATCAGCGTGACCAACTGCCCGGTCAACGCCATCCTGATGCGCTATGGCAGCGAGGCGCAAAAGCAGCAATGGCTCAAGCCGCTGGCGCAGGGCGACATGCTGGGTGCCTTCTGCCTGACGGAGCCGCATGTCGGCTCGGACGCCTCGGCGCTGCGCACCACGGCCACCCGCGATGGTGGCGATTACGTCATCCAGGGCGTCAAGCAGTTCATCACCAGCGGCAAGAACGGTGACGTGGCCATCGTGATCGCCGTGACCGACAAGGCCGCGGGCAAGAAGGGCATGAGCGCCTTCCTGGTGCCCACCCACACCCCCGGCTATGTGGTGGCGCGGCTGGAGGACAAGCTGGGCCAGCACAGCAGCGACACGGCGCAGATCAATTTTGACCAGTGCCGCATCCCCGCCACCAACCTGATCGGCGCCGAAGGCGAGGGCTACAAGATCGCGCTGAGCGCGTTGGAAGGCGGGCGCATCGGCATCGCCGCCCAAAGCGTGGGCATGGCGCGCGCCGCCTTCGAGTGCGCGCTGCAGTACGCCAAGGAGCGCGAGAGCTTTGGCCAGCCCATCTTCAACCACCAGGCCGTGGGATTCCGGCTGGCCGACTGCGCCACGCAGATTGAGGCCGCGCGCCAGCTGATCTGGCATGCGGCCAGCCTGCGCGATGCCGGCCTGCCCTGCCTGAAGGAGGCGGCCATGGCCAAGCTGTTTGCCAGCGAGATGGCCGAGCGCGTGTGCAGCGCCGCCATCCAGACCCTGGGCGGCTACGGCGTGGTCAGCGACTTTCCGGTCGAGCGCATCTACCGCGATGTGCGCGTGTGCCAGATCTACGAAGGCACCAGCGATGTGCAGAAGATCCTGATCCAGCGCGCGCTGGCCTGATGAGCGTCGGGTGGGGCTCCGTCCTGGGCGCTGCACGGCCAGGGGTGCTCACCGCCGTTCAGACGTCTTGCACCGGCGGGCGGGTGCTGCGGCGCGCACGCGGCTGGGCCCGTGGCAGCTCCATCCCCAGGTCGCTCAGGCGCTGCTTGATGAACAGGGCCGGCACGGCGAACACATGTTCCAGCTCGGCCATGCTGCGCGCCTGCATCTGCTCGACGGCGTAGCGCAGCGCCGGCTCGGGCATCAGCAGGCGCAGGGCGAAGTCGTTGGCTTCCAGGTTGTGGGGCACACCGAAATCCAGCCGGAAATCCTCGGACAGGTGCAGCTCGCGCTGCATGCCGGGGCGCAGGTGGTGCAGGGCCACGTGCGCCAGGGCGTGTGCCACCACATAGCGCTGGTGCAGGTGGGGCAACTGGCGTGACAGCTGCAGCTGGGCCTGGTTGCCCGCGGTGATGGACAGGCGGGCACTGCAGGGCACGCTGTCTTCCAGCGACAGGCGCACACCCATGCTTTTGACGATGTGCGCAATGTTGACCGGGACCGTCTGGTCCCAGTGCAGCTTGAGGATGCCTTCAGCCAAGAGTGCCATGGGCTGCATTATCGCTATCGGCGCCGGCGGGGGGCGCTGTCTGCCCCCATGCGCTGGCGGTGGTGCTCAGGGCGTGGCCACCGCCGGCTGGCCCGTGCGCATCTGCCGGGTGACGGGATCGATCTGGGCCGAGGGGATCTGGTAGTGCTGCGCACCGAACAGGTCGATGCCGCACTCCAGGTTTTCAATCCAGCAGTAAAAGTCTTCGATCGCCCGCTTGCCGATGATGGGGGCGCCGTGCTGGGGCACCAGCATCTGCACGTCCAGCTGGCGGGCCATCTGGGCCCACAGGCGCAGGATCTTGTTGGACACCATGTAGCGGCGGTGGAAGGCTTCCATGCGCGGGATGTGGCTGGGCATGTGAACCACGGGCTTGCGCGCCTCGGCCCCGGTGGTCATGGACACCGCCAGGTCGCCGGTGAAGAGGATGCGGCTGATCGGGTCGTAGAAGTGGAAGTTGCCCTCGGAGTGCATGAAGTGCGCCGGCAGCAGCAGCAGTTCGGTGCGCCCCAGCGGCAGGCGGCCGCCGCTGTCCGGCACCCCGATCACGCGGTCTTCGGTCTTGCCCACTTTGGTGAAGTGCGGCGCGAAGCGTTCCCAGACGCGCGAGATGACCAGAGAGGCCTTGGTGCTGCTCATCCAGCGGTCCAGCGATGCGATGATGTCCGGGTCGGCGTGGGAGGCGATGACGTAAGAGAGCTTTTGCGGCGCAAAGTGCCGTGTCATGCCCATGAACAGCTCGTTGAAGGCCAGGTTGCCGCCGGGGTCGATGATGGCGCCGGTGCCATGGTCGACGATCAGGAACTGGTTGCACTGCACGGCCTGCCCATCTTCCTCCATGAGGTCGGTGAACATCAGGCAAGCGTGGGTCTTGTCACGGTAGAGTTCGATGGCCATCTGCAGGGTCGATGCGGAAAAAGGGCCCACTGTAGGAGACGTGGACCGGCCAGCGCTTGATCAAGCGCAATCCACCGTATGCTGCGCACCCGGCCGGTGGGCGCAGACCGTCGCCCAGCCGCCGCAGGTTCAGCGTGCCGGCGCAGGTGGCGGGGTGGTGCCCGGCGCAGGGGTGTTCGGTAGCACTGTATCGGGCAGGGAGGCACGCCCTTGGGCCGCGGGGTCGGTGGGCAGGTACAAAGGTCCGCGCTGGCCGCAGGCTGCCAAGGCCGCCGTACAAACGGCAAGGGCAATGCACCTGACTAGAATTTGGGGAGCATTCAACATGAGTGGATTGTAATGACCGACCTTGAATATTTAGACAGAGCCGAGCAGTTGCTGCTGGCCGTGGAGCAGTCGTGCGATCGGCTCAACGATGAGACCGACGCAGACATTGATGCCCAGCGCGTGGGGGGGATGGTGACCTTGGTGTTTGCCAACCGCACGCAGATTGTGATCAACCAGCAAAAGCCGTTGCATGAAATCTGGATGGCGGCCAAGGCCGGCGGCTTTCACTACAAGTTCGATGGCCAGCACTGGCAGGACACCAAGGGCGGCGGTGAGTTCTTCGAGAACCTGAGCCGTTTTGCCAGCGCCCAATCGGGACTGACTCTGGCATTCACCGCCAAGACGGTCTGACGGCTGGCGGGTGATCGCCAAGCCCATGAATGAAAAAAGCCCGGTGGGTGACCACCGGGCTTTTTTGTGGGCGCATCAGTTGCGGAACAGGTCCAGGATGCGGCTGCGCTCTTCTTGCGGAGGCGCTTCCGTGGGCTGATCGGGGTTGAAGTACCCGGGGTTCATGCCCAGCGCGGTCACGCCGGCGCCGCCAGCATATTCCTCGTAGAACCATTCCCCCCCCATGTTCACCACCCCCGGAGGCACGGGGTAGGTGGCAACCGGCACGTCCTTGAGCGCGTGCTGCATGAAGCTGATCCAGATTGGCAGGCTGAGGCCGCCACCGGTTTCGCGCGAACCCAGGTTGCGCGGGGTGTCATAGCCAATCCATGTGATCGCGGTCAGCGTGGGCTGGAAGCCGGCAAACCAGGCATCGACCGCATCGTTGGTGGTGCCGGTCTTGCCGTAGATGTCCGGGCGCTTCAGCGTGGCCTGCGCGCGCGCTGCCGTGCCGGATTTGGCCACGGTCTGCAGCATGCTGTTCATGATGAAGGCATTGCGTGCGTCGATGGCCTGTGGCTGCTCTTCCAGCGGCTTGGGGGTGTAGGCCGACAGCACCTGACCCTTGTGGTCCGTGATTTTGGAGATCAGCCAGGGGTTGATGCGGTAGCCACCATTGGCAAACACCGAGAAGGCGGTGGCCATCTGCATTGGGGTGACCGAGCCGGCGCCCAGGGCCATCGTCAGGTAGGCGGGATGGCGGCTGGCCTCGAACCCAAACCGGGTGACCCATTCCTGGCCGAACTGTGGCGTGGTGAACTCCAGCACGCGAATCGACGGGATGTTGCGCGATTTGGCCAGGGCCGTGCGCAGGGGCATCGGGCCTTCGAATTTGCCATCGTAGTTGCGTGGCTCCCATGGCTGGCCGCCGGTGACGTTGGCGCCGAAGAACATGGGCGCGTCATTCACCAGGGTGGCAGGGCCCACACCCTTCTCCAGGGCCGCCGAGTACAGGAACGGCTTGAAGGACGAGCCGGGCTGGCGCCATGCCTGGGTGACGTGGTTGAACTTGTTTTTCTGGAAGTCAAACCCACCGACCAGCGCGCGGATGGCGCCGGTGCGAGGGTCGACTGCGACAAACGCGCCTTCCACTTCAGGCAGCTGTGTGGCCGACCACTTGCCCTTGCCGGTTTCGATCACCCGGATCACGGCACCCGGGCGGATCTTGATGTTGGGGGCCGCCTTGTCACTCAAGCCCGATTCCACGGGCTTCAGCCCGTCCCCGGTGATGACGATCTTCTCGCCGTCAGGGCGTTGCACGGTCATCGACTTGGTCGAGGCTTCCAGCACCACGGCGGCCAGCACATCCCCGTTGTCGGGGTGCTGGGCCAGGGTGTCGTCAATCACATCTTCCAGCGCCTGGGCATCACTGGGCAAGGCAATGAACTTTTCGGGGCCGCGGTAACGCTGGCGCCGTTCGTAGTCCATGATGCCCTTGCGCAGTGCGGCATAGGCCACCTCCTGCTCGCCAGCGTTGAGGGTGGTGTAGACGTTCAGTCCGCGGGTGTAGGCATCGTCACCGTACTGGGCATAGACCAGCTGGCGGGCCATTTCGGCCACGTAGTCCGCGTTCACGCCCACGTTGTGGTTTGCGTTGCGCAATTGCAGCGGCTCCTCACGCGCCAGGCGTGCCTGCTCGGGGGTGATGAAGCCGTTCTCTTCCATGCGGTCGATGATGTAGAGCTGGCGAATGCGAGCACGCTTGGGATTGCTGATGGGGTTGTAGGCCGAGGGGGCCTTGGGCAGCCCAGCCAGCATCGCAGCCTCGGCGATCGAGACATCCTTGAGGGGCTTGCCGAAGTAGACCTCGCTGGCCGCCGCAAAACCGTAGGCCCGGTGACCCAGGAAGATCTGGTTCATGTAGATCTCGAGGATCTTCTCCTTGGTCAGCAAATGTTCCAGTTTGAAGGTCAGCAGGATTTCATAGATCTTGCGCGTGTACGTCTTCTCGGAAGACAGGTATACGTTGCGGGCCACTTGCATGGTGATGGTCGATGCGCCTTGGCTCTTGACCTTGCCCAGGTTGGCCAAGGCCGCACGCAGCATGCCCTTGTAATCCACGCCGCCATGCTCGAAGAAGCGGGTGTCCTCGATCGCCAGGACCGCATCCACCATGACCTTGGGGATATCGTTGATGGGCGTGAGCGTGCGCCGCTCTTCGCCGAACTCTCCCAGCAGAGCGCCTTCGGCCGAGTAAATGCGCAGCGGCAGCTTGGGGCGGTAGTCGGCCAGCTCGGACACGTCCGGCAGGTTGGGATATGCCATCGCCAGGGCTACGGCAATCACCATGGCCAAGGCCAGCGCGCCAGCGACCGCCAGGCCGATCAGCCATAAAAAAGCACGCACCAGCCAGTGCATGCGTGCGTGTGGGGGGGTCTGAGGACGGGATGTGCTCTTATCTCGAGAGTCTGGAGAGGTAGGCATGACGCTCCACTCAAAAGGGGGAGACCATTATAGAAATGGTCAAGATTCAATGCGGTGAAACGGTGACGGTGCCCAGGCAGCTTGCGGAGCTCCTGGCGCGGTGAGCGCCAAAGCGTCTACTTTTGGCAACGATAGCGCAGCCGCCCGCTATGGGGAGGGCTTGGTTGATTTCTATCCTTACTGATAGCATGCCTCGAACTGCTAATTTCTATATCTCAAAATGAAACCGGAAGGGAGGGCCCCTTGATATCTGTAGGTTCTCTATTTAGGCGCCAGCCCTCGCCGCTGATTGGCTTGGACATCAGTGCATCTGCTGTCAAGCTGGTCGAACTGAATCAAGACGGTCAAGGTGAGTGGGTGCTGGAGCGGTGCGCGACAGAGCCGTTGGACGCGGACTGGATCGTGGATGGCAACATCGAAAAATTCGATGAAGTGGCCGACGCGCTGCGGCGCCTGTTGAAGAAAAGCGGGACGCGGGCCAAGAACACGGCCCTTGCGTTACCTTATTCTGCGGTTATTACAAAAAGAATCATTTGCCGGGCAGCCTCAGCGAGCAGGAGCTGGAGGTGCAGGTGGAGTCCGAGGCCAGCCAATACATTCCTTTCCCGTTGGACGAAGTGAGCCTGGATTTCTGTGTGGTGGGCGCGAACGCGAAGAACCCCAGCGACGTCGATGTGCTGCTCGCGGCCACACGCAAGGAACGGGTGGAAGAGCGCAACAACTTGGCGGTTTTGGTGGGGCTCAATCCGGTGGTGATGGACGTGGAGTCCTATGCCTCGCGTCTGGCAGCGGGGCGCTGGATTGCCAAGCTGCCGAACGCCGGCGCCGGTGAGCTGATTGCCTTGGTGAAGGTTGGCGCCCGTAACGTCAGCCTGCAAATCGTGCGTGACGATGAGGTTCTGCACGATAGCGAGCAGGCATTTGGCGGTGCGCAGTTGACCCAGATGATTGCGCGCCACTACGGGGTGACGGTGGAAGAGGCGGAGCTGAAGAAAAGGACGGGTGACTTGCCGGCGGATTATCCCCAGGCCGTGCTTCAGTCTTTTGTTGGCAGCCTGGCCCAGGATATCGGGCGCGCCCTTCAGTTCTTCTATACCAGCACGCCCTATCACAGCGTGCAGCATGTGGTGCTGTTTGGCGGCACAGCAGGGGTGGCAGGTTTGGCCGAGGCGGTACAGGCGCAAACCGGCGTGCAGGCCCATGTGCTGAACCCCTTCGAGGGCATGAAGCTGTCGACGGGCGTGCTGCAGTCCCGACTGAAGCAGGATGCCTCCATGTACCTCACGGCTTGCGGCTTGGCGATGCGGAGGTTCCTGTCGTGATCTTGATCAATCTATTGCCCCACAGAGAGGCTGCGCGCAAGCGCCGCAAAGAGGCGTTTCAGGTCACCATGTTCTTGGCCGTGGTCGTGGGTCTGCTGGTGGCGGCCCTGGTCTATTGGTGGTTCCAATCGCGGATTGAAAACCAGCAAGATCGCAACGCCTACCTGAGCTCGCAAATTACCGTGCTGGACAAGCAGATCAAGGAAATTGCGGGCTTGGAAGGGGAAATCAATGCGCTGCGCGAGCGGCAGAAAGCGGTGGAGGCCTTGCAGGCCAACCGCAATTTGCCTGTGCATCTGCTGAATGAGCTGGTGCGCCAGCTCCCGGAAGGCGTGTACATCAGCTCGATCAAGCAAAACGGTCTGCAGGTCGAGATGAAGGGGGTTGCGCAATCCAACGAGCGTGTCTCGGAAGTGTTGCGCAATTTGTCTGGCAATACCGCCTGGTTTGCCAAACCTGATCTCAAAGAGATCGTGGCATCGACAGTGGCGTTGTCCCCGAAGGACCAACGCAAGGTGGTCAACTTCAATTTGAGCTTTTTGCTGGTGCTGCCGGTTGACGCGGAGTCTGGGGCTGCGGCCATTGCGACTGGAGGGGCAAAACCATGAAATCCTCCAAAGTGCAGTTGAAGCTGGATGTCGCGGGGTATCTGGCCGATGCCAAGGCACAGTTCCAGGACCTGGATCCCAAGGACCCCTCACTGTGGCCCATCTTGCCCCGGGTAGTGCTGTGCATCGCCATCACGTTGTTCACGGCGGGGGCAGCATGGTATTTCTACCTCAGCGACTTGGAAGTCGATTTGCAAAGCGAGCGCGATAAAGAGACCAGCTTGCGCGCAGACTACAGCAAGAAACTGCTCAAGGCAGTCAGCCTGGATGGCTTGAAGCAGCAGCGCGAGCAAGTGCAGCAATATGTGATCCAGCTGGAGAAACAGTTGCCCAGCAAATCGGAAATGGCGGCCTTGTTGTCTGATATCAACCAGGCTGGATTAGGGCGCAGTCTGCAGTTTGAACTGTTCAAGCCGGGTACCGAAGTGGTGAAAGACTTCTATGCAGAGTTGCCGATTGCCGTCAGGGTGTCCGGGCAGTTTCACGACATGGGCATGTTTGCGTCGGATGTGGCGCATTTGTCGCGCATCGTCACCCTGAATGACCTGTCGGTGGCGCCCAAAGGTAAGGATGGTGTGCTGACGCTGGATGCGACGGCCAAGACCTACCGTTACTTGGATCCGGAGGAGATCAGTGGGCGGGCTGGCGCCCAAAAAACCAAGCGGGGTGGCAAATGATGAACCTCCGTAATGCGCGTTGGGTGGGCTGTCTGAGCGTTCTCCTGCTGCTGGGGTGCTCGGGGGATGAGCACGGGGACTTGCAGCAATGGGTGGCCGAACAACGGGCGGTGACCAAGCCCAGGATTCAGCCACTGAAGGAACCTTCGGTTTTCACCCCGCAAGCTTATGTGGCGGCCGATGGTGCAGACCCTTTCAGCATGAGCAAGCTGACCCAGGTTCTGACCCGCGAATCGGCGCAAAACACCTCGAATATGGCGCTCTTGATCGCAGAGCAGGGGCGGCGCAAGGAAGAGCTGGAAAGCTATCCCCTGGACAGCATGGTGATGGTGGGCAGCTTGCGCAAGGGCGGGCAGGATACCGCGCTGCTCAAGGTGAATCAGTTGATTTACCAGGTCAAGGCGGGCAACTATCTGGGGCAGAACTACGGGCGTATCGTCCAAATTGGAGAACACAGCATCAAGCTGCGTGAAATCGTCCAGGACCCTGCGGGGGACTGGGTGGAGCGCATGACCACGCTGGATCTGCAAGAGGGGAATAAATAATGCTGAAAAAGAAAAATTGGCTGTCCGCGCGCTGGTTGGCCGTATCCATGACTGCGTTGTGTTCCTCATGGGCCTGGGCGGCCAGCATCCAGTCGGTCACGGGGTCGTTGCAGGCCGGCGGTGAGGTGGTGCGCATCGAGCTCTCCGAGCCCCTGAGTGCACCTGTCACCGGGTTTGCCATCCAGACGCCGGCACGCATTGCGCTGGATTTCCCGCAGACCAGCAATGCCCTGGGGCAATCGCTGCTGGAGATTCAGCAGGGCAACCTGAACACCGCGAATGTGGTGGAGGTCTCCGGCCGTACGCGGCTGGTGTTGAATCTCAAGACCGCGACCACCTACCGCACGGAAACCAAGGGCAACACCGTCCTGGTGTTCCTGGATCCGGTGCAGCAGGCCTCGGCGATTGCGCCCACGGAATCGCCCAACCGCCGTCTGGTGGCCAAGCCGGTTCAGCAGGATGGGGCAGTGGTCCTGAAGGATGTCGATTTCCGCCGCAGTGCCGATGGCGCTGGCCGTGTGGTGGTGGATCTGGGCTCGCCGATGGTGAGTGCGGATGTCCGCCCTGAAGGCAAAGGGATCGTGGTGGATCTGCTGAAGACCAGTTTGCCGGAAGGATTGCGCCGTCGTCTGGACGTCGTGGATTTTGGAACGCCGGTGCAGGTGGTGACATCCAGCCAGCAAGGCGATCGCGTGCGCTTGCAGGTCGAAGCGACCGGGGAGTGGGAGCACAGTGCCTACCAAAGTGATAGCCAGTTCGTGCTGGAAGTGCGTCCCAAGCGCGTGGATCCAACCAAGTTGAGCAAAGGCCCCGGCTTCACTGGCGAGCGCCTGTCGCTGAACTTCCAGAACATCGAAGTGCGGTCGCTGCTGCAGGTGATCGCCGATTTCACGAACTTCAACATCGTGACATCCGACACGGTGGGTGGGGCCCTGACCCTGCGGCTCAAGGATGTGCCCTGGGACCAAGCGCTCAACATCATCATGGAGGCCAAGGGCCTGGGCATGAAGAAAAACGGCAATGTGCTGTGGATTGCCCCCAAGGATGAGATCGATGAACGCACCAAGCGCGACTTTGAGGCGGCACGCAATATCGAGCAGTTGGAGCCTTTGCGCACCCAGGGCTTCCAGATCAACTACGCCAAGGCCGAAAATCTAAAAGAGCAAATCGCGGATAAAGGTGGTTCCAGCGAAGCCAGCACGCGTTTCCTGTCGCAGCGCGGCTCGGCGATTGCCGAACCACGCACCAACCAGCTGTTTGTGACGGATACCGCCAAGAAGCTGGAGGAGATCGCCAACCTGCTGAAGAAGCTGGATGTGCCTGTGCGCCAGGTGCTGATTGAGGCGCGGATTGTCGAGGCGCGCGATACGTTCGGTCGCTCTCTGGGTGTCAAGTTTGGCGGGGGGTACCAAAGCCCTGGCCGCGGCAGCATCGGCACCGGCTATGCGCCGTATGGCACGACCACCAGCTCCCCATTTGTCAATTTGCCGGCCGGCCTGTCGACCGGGGGCACGCCTTCGTCGCTGGCACTGAGCATCTTCAACTCGGGGCTGACGCGCTTCTTGTCGCTGGAGCTGTCCGCGATGGAGGCGGAAGGCGAAGGCAAGGTGATCTCCAGCCCGCGCCTGCTGACCGCCGACCAGACCCAGGCGGTGATCGAGCAAGGTACCGAGTACCCCTACACCCAGACCGCCCCGAATGGCGCCACCACGGTCGCCTTCAAGAAGGCCGTGCTGAAGCTGGAAGTGGTGCCGCAGATCACGCCCGAGGGCAACATCATTCTGGATCTGGACCTGAACAAGGACTCGCGCGGCGAAACCACGCCCCAGGGGGTGGCCATCGACACCAAGCACATCAAGACCCAGGTGCTGGTGGAAAACGGCGGCACGGTGGTGATCGGCGGTATCTTCGAGATGGAAGAAACCAACCAGGTCAACAAGGTACCGGTCCTGGGGGACATCCCCGTGATGGGCAACCTGTTCAAGAGTCGCACGCGCGAGTCGACCAAGCGCGAGATGCTGGTTTTCATCACTCCGCGCATGGTGACCGATGCGATTGCCCGCAACTGACAGCGCGCAATGTCGGTGACAATCCAAGACCGCCGCAAGGCGGTCTTTGTCTATGCATGAACAGGATGCGGTTGTGCACTTTTCTCTGATCGGCCTTCCGGGCTCCGGCAAATCCACCATCGGGCGCCAATTGGCACGCCAGTGGCATCTGCCCTTCATCGACTCCGACCATGTCATCGAGCAGCGCCTGGGCTGCACCATCAAGCAGTACTTTGCCGAGCATGGCGAAGCGGCGTTCCGCGACGTTGAGCAGCAGGTGCTGGCCGAGTTGCTGGCCGCCACGGCGCCCTGTGTGCTGTCCACCGGTGGTGGATCGGTGCTGCGCGCGGCCAACCGCCAGGCCTTACAGGCCCACAGCACCGTGTTTTACCTGCAGTCCACGCCCGAGGACATTGCCCGCCGCCTGCGCAACGACACCACCCGGCCTTTGATGCAGGGGGACGATCCGCTGCAGCGCCTGCAGGAGCTGCTGGCGGTGCGCGAGCCGCTGTACCTGGCGACGGCCCACTATGTCGTGGATGCCGCTCGGCAAAACGCCAGCCAGGTCAGCCGCAAGATTGGCATGCAGGCCGAGTTGGCAGGCCTGCTGACGGGCCAGGGCAGCCCAGGGGCTGCGGGTGATTGAAGGTATAAATACGCCCCAATGCCACAGCGTGCCGCCGGGCTGCATGCTGTTTCCAGGCCGCACTGGCCTGCCATGTTTGCCGAGATGCTTGCCGTGACCGAAACCTGCCATACCGTCCACATCGATTTGGGCGACCGCTCCTACCCCATTGTGATTGCTGCCGATCTGCTGGGGCAGGCCGCGACCTTCGCCGCCTGCCCCGATGCGGCGCAGGCCGTCATCGTTACCAACACCACGGTGCAGCCGCTGTATGCCGCGCAACTGCAGGCCGCGCTGGCGGGCAAGTACCGCCAGGTGCACACCGTGGTGCTGCCGGATGGTGAAGCCCACAAGGACTGGCAGACGCTGAACCTGATTTTCGACGGCCTGCTGCAGCAAGGCTGCGACCGCAAGACGGTGCTGTTCGCGCTGGGGGGCGGGGTGGTGGGCGACATGACCGGCTTCGCAGCGGCCAGCTACATGCGTGGCGTGCCGTTTGTGCAGGTGCCGACCACGCTGCTGTCCCAGGTGGATTCCAGCGTCGGCGGCAAGACGGCCATCAACCACCCCCTGGGCAAGAACATGATTGGCGCCTTCTACCAGCCGCAGCTGGTGGTGTGCGATCTGGCCACGCTGGACAGCCTGCCCCAGCGCGAAGTCGCGGCCGGGCTGGCGGAAATCATCAAGTACGGCCCGATTGCCGACATGGCCTTCTTCGACTGGCTGGAAACCCACATCGATGCCTTGCGCCAGCGCGACCGCACGGCGCTGCTGCAGGCCGTGCGCCGCAGCGTGGAGATCAAGGCCTGGGTGGTGGGCCAGGACGAGAAGGAAGCCGGCCTGCGCGCCGTCCTCAACTTTGGCCACACCTTTGGCCACGCCATCGAGGCCGGGATGGGCTACGGCAACTGGTTGCACGGCGAAGGCGTGGGTGCCGGCATGGTGATGGCCGCGCACCTGTCGCAGGCACTGGGGCTGGTGGATGCCGCCTTCGTGCAGCGCCTGACGCGCCTGATTGAACGGGCAGGCCTGCCCACGCGCGGCGCCGTGCTGGATGCCACGGACAACGCGGGCGCCTACCTGGCACACATGCGCGTGGACAAGAAGGCCGAGGCGGGGGAAATCCGCTTTGTGCTGATCGATGGCCCGGGCAAGGCCGTGGTGCGCGCGGCGCCCGACGCGCTGGTGCGTCGCGTGATCGACACCTGCTGCGCCCAGGGCGTGGGCATCCAGGCGTAATCGGAAAAGATAGCTGCCAGCGCGCGCTGAACAAAGTTTTGGATTGCATAGTGGTCTGAATTCGTTGTTTGGAGAGCGCGAGCAGCTATGCTTTTGTTGAGCGCTGTGCGCTCGCCACCTTGGGACGTGAAACGGGAGGAGCTGCGTTTGGCACTGCAAACCTTGTCGCCCTGGGCTTGCCAGCCCGAGCAATCCCGCGGTCGCCGGTATCCGGAAGACGCCGCGCCGACGCGCACCGAACACCAGCGCGACCGCGACCGCATCGTGCATTCCAGCGCCTTCCGCCGCCTGGTCTACAAGACCCAGGTGTTCGTCAACCATGAGGGCGATCTGTTCCGCACGCGACTGACCCACTCGCTGGAGGTGGCGCAGCTCGGCCGATCGATTGCCCGGCCGCTGGGCCTGAACGAAGACCTGGTCGAGGCCATCTGCCTGGCCCACGACCTGGGGCACACGCCGTTTGGCCATGCCGGCCAGGATGAACTGAACGCCTGCATGCAGGCCTGGGGCGGGTTCGAGCACAACCTGCAAAGCCTGCGCGTGGTCGATGCGCTGGAAGAGCGCTACCCCCAGTACGATGGTCTTAACCTGACGTTCGAGACGCGCGAGGGCATCCTCAAGCACTGCTCGCGCGCGAATGCGCTCAGGCTCGAAGCCCAGGAGCCGGGCGGTGTGGCGGCGCGCTTTCTCAGCGGGCGCCAGACTTCGCTGGAGGGGCAACTGGCCAACCTGGCCGACGCGATCGCCTACAACGCCCACGACGTGGACGATGGCGTGCGCTCCGGTCTGATCACGCTCGAACAGTTGCAGGCCGTACCCCTGTTTGCGCATTTCCATGCCCAGACCCTGGCGGCCTACCCGCAGCTGGCGCAGGCGTCGGAGCAGCGGCGCCTGCTGTACGAGACCATCCGCCGCATGCTCAGCGCCCAGGTGTACGACGTGATCGACACCACGCGCGCCCAGATTGCCCAGGCGGGCGTGGCGCATGTGGACGACGTGCGCGCCCAGGGGCAACGGCTGGTGGCCTTCAGCGCGGGCATGCAGGCGCAGTCCCAGGCGCTCAAGCATTTCCTGTTCCACCAGCTGTACCGCCACGACCAGGTGATGCAGACCATGGACGCCGCCCGCCAGGTGGTGCGCGAGCTGTTTGCCGCCTACCTGCAGCAGCCGGCGATGATGAAGCCGCGCTTCGCCCAGCGCGCGCTGCAGGCGGACCAGGAGGCGGTCAAGGCCCGGGCCGTGGCCGACTTTGTGGCCGGCATGACGGACCGTTATGCCTCCCGAGAGCACGAACGCATCACGGGGCGCCAGCTGCTGGGCTGACGGGCGGGTGGAGTGGCGGCAATCCCAAGCGGTCTGCACCGCCAAGCCCGGCTGGCTAGAATTTGCAGCACAACACAAGAGGGGGCATGGTGCCCCCATTTGTTTTTAAGGCCGACCTATGACCGACACCTCCACCGAACGCTCCTTTCCTGAAGACATCGTGATCGCCGACACGGTGCGCTGGCTGGAAAAGGCCGTGATCGGCCTGAACCTGTGCCCGTTCGCCAAGAGCGTGCATGTCAAAGGGCAGATCCACTACGTGGTCAGCCAAGCCACGGACGCGGAAGGTGTGGTCATGGACCTGCACCGGGAGCTGGAGGCGCTGGCCGAAATCTCGCCCGACAAGCGCGACACCACCTTGCTGATCCTGCCGCAGGCGCTGCAGGAGTTCCTGGACTTCAACGACTTCCTGGAGCTGGCCGACGCCATGGTGGAAGAGCTGGAGCTGGGCGGCATCCTGCAGGTGGCGTCCTTTCACCCGCGTTTCCAGTTTGAAGGCACGGACGTGGACGACGTCACCAACTGCACCAACCGTGCCCCCTATCCCACGCTGCACCTGCTGCGTGAAGACAGCATCGACAAGGCCGTGGAGGCTTTCCCCGAAGCCGAGACCATCTACGAGCGCAACATGGAAGTGCTGGAGCAGATGGGCATCGAAGGCTGGCTGGACCTGGACCTGGCGGCACGCTGCCCGTTCACCGGCCGCGATGCCACGCCCCCAACCGAGAAAGATTGATGAGCAGACACGACAAGGCTGGCAAGACCCCGGCCAAAACTGCGGGCGGCAAGCCCACCCCCCAAGACATCGCCACGCAGCTGGAGCTGAAACCTGGCCAGAGCATCGAGCTGCTCAAGGCGCTGCACATTCTGACGCGCGACGGCAAGCTCAACCAGGACTCGCGCCGTAAGCTCAAGCAGGTCTACCACCTCTACCAGTTCATCGAACCCATCCTGCAGGAGCTGGGGCAGGGCGGCCAGGCCCTCACGCTGGCCGACCACGGCGCCGGCAAATCCTACCTGGGCTTCATCCTCTACGACCTGTACTTCAAGGCCCAGGCGCAGGGCCACATCTACGGCATCGAAACCCGCGCCCCCCTGGTCGAGGCCTCGCAGAAGCTGGCGGCCGAGCTGGGCTTTGCGCGCATGCATTTCCTGAACATGTCGGTGGCCGAATCCACGCGCGCCGACGCCATGCCCGAACGCTTCGACGTGGTCACGGCCCTGCACGCCTGCGACACCGCCACCGACGATGCCATCGCCTTCGGGCTGGAGAAAAAGGCCAAGGCCATGGTCCTGGTGCCCTGCTGCCAGGCCGAAGTGGCTGCCTGCTTGCGCCAGACCAAGGCGCTGAGCCTGTCGCGCACCCCCCTGGCGGAGTTGTGGCGCCACCCCATCCATACGCGGGAAATGGGCAGCCAGATCACCAATGTGCTGCGTTGCCTGTATCTGGAGGCCAGTGGCTACCAGGTGACCGTGACCGAGCTGGTGGGCTGGGAACACAGCATGAAGAACGAGCTGATCGTGGCACGCTACACCGGACACAAGAAACGCAGTGCGGCCGAGCGCCTCCAACAGCTGCTGACCGAGTTCGGGCTCGAATCCCTGGCACAGCAGCGCTTCAAAGTGGCGTTGCCGAAGAGTGGGGACGCGGGCGAAGTGTAGTTTTTTGTATACAGTCGCCAAAAAAGGTGAGCGGCGACATGCCCCTTTCTGGGTGGAAATCAACAACGAGACGCCCCAGGCCGAGCCGCTGGTGCTGGACAACCTGGTCAGCAGCATCCAGCTGGCCAGTTTGCGCACCGACCTGACCCCGGTGTTCAGCTTCAATGCCCAGGGGATTTATGTCCGCGGTGAGCGCTCTGCGCCCTCAGACCGCATCAACCGCTGGCAAGACTTGCAGCAACGGATGCGCAAGGAGGGGTTTGATGCGTTGTGAAGGCCCTGATTACCGAGTTCCTTGCGTTGCGCCACCCGTCGGTCCCCTGGACCCTGGTACGGTGCAACGGCGTATTTTTGAAAGGCCTTAAGCCATGTCCTTGCTCAAACAGCTTTTACTCAGTGTGTCGATCGCGATTGCGGGGATCTTGCTGGGCACGCTGGCGTTCAGCATCGAGGCAGCGCGCAGCTATCTGACGGAGCAGTTGCAGTCGCAAAGCGAGAACGCCGCTTCCTCCCTGGCGCTGTCCTTGTCCCAACCGGGCAACCAGGACCCCGTCACGCAGGAGCTGCTGATGGCGGCCCTGTTCGACACGGGGCAGTTCGCCGGCATTCGCCTGGTGGCGCCGGACGAGCAGGTGCTGTTCGAGCGTGAACGCAAGCCGCTGGAGATGCAAGCGCGCGCGCCCGAGTGGTTCCGCCACATACTGCCCTTGCCGCAGCCCCAGGCCGAGCGGGCCATCAGCGACGGCTGGCGGCAGGTGGGCAACCTCTGCGTGATGGTGGACAACCGGTTTGCCATGGATGCGCTGTGGTCCAGCAGCATCCGGATGACCGGGCTGATCCTGGTGGCGGGCGGCGCCTGGGCCTTGTTCGTGGGCCTGCTGCTGCGGTGGTTCCGACGGGTGCTGCACGAGGAAATCGAGGCCCAGGTGCTGCGCATCGGCACCAGCCAGAGCGATGTGGCCGACGTGGGCGAATCGCGCGTGGCGGAGCTGACCTCCGTGTCCCACGCCATCCAGCACACCCATGTGCGCGTGCAGCAAGCGGCCCAGGCGCAGACGCAGCGCATCGAACACCTGGAGCTGGAGACCAACAGCGACCCGGTCACCCAGCTGCCCAACCGCAAGTACTTCGTCAACGAGCTGCAAAAGCTCCTGCTCAGCGGGCCGCAGGCCCAGGGGCATGTGCTGATGGTGCGCCAGCGCGACCTGCAGGCCATGAACACCAGCTACGCGCGCCACGAGGTCGACGAATGGCTCAAGAGCGTCTGGCAGCAGGTGCAGCAACTGCTGGCCGACAACGCCCAGGTGCAGGCCCAGCTGGCACGCCTGAATGGCAGTGACTTCGTGGTGCTGCTGCCCGGGGGCTGGGCCCCGAGGGCATGCACATGGTGCAGCAACTGCGCAAGCTGCTGCAGTCGCAGAACCTGGCGCTGGGGGCCGGTCAGTGGACGCGCTGGGCGTTTGCGCTGACGGCCTTCATCGGCACGGACACGGTGGGCGATGTGCTGTCGCGCCTGGACCGTGGGCTGATGCAGGCCGAAAGCGCAGGCCATGGCGATGTCGAGTACGCCGAGGCCACGCGCCAGCCTGGTCACATGGTGGCCGGCGAGCGCAATTGGCAGCAACTGCTGAGCATGGCCCTGCAGACGCCCCAGGCCCTGCAGATCGCGGTGCAGCCCCAGACCAGCACCTCCCTGGTCGGCACCGATGTGCGCCATGAGGCGTCCCTGGAACTGCACGAGCCCGATGGGCGCGTGCTGGGCGGTGCCTTCTTCCTGCCGGCGGCCGTGCGCCTGGGCATGTCGGCCGACTACGACCTGCAGGCGCTGTCGCTGGGCTTGCAGTGGCTGGGCCAGCACCCGGGTGAGACCCTGGTGGTGCGCGTGTCCGTGCCGTCGCTGGAGCAGGACGACCTGGTGCCGCAGGTGCGCAAGCTGCTGCAATCCCCGCCGGCCCAGGCTCTGGGGGCAGGGCTGGAGCAACTGGTGCTGGAACTGGATGCGCACGCGCTGGAGGTCAACCCCGCGCGCGTGGCCGAGCTGTGCGACGAAACCGCGCTGGCCCATGTGGGGGTGGGGCTGCGCCGCCTGGACCAGTCGCCCAAGGCCCTGTGGCACCTGCCCAGCCTGCCGCTGCGCTATGTGAAGTTGGGGGGCTATTTTGCGGAGCAGTCGCTCAGCAACCCCGGGGTGCGTCACCTGCTGGAGGCCATGATCAGCACCGCCCAGGACCAGGGCGTGCGGGTCTACATCACCGATGCCGTGGCACCCGAGGCCGCGGCGTGGCTGCGCATCAAGGGCGCCAGCTTGCCCGTGCAAGGCCAGGGTTGAGGCGTGCCCCGTGGCGCGGCCCGCCTGCCGTGGCGGGCGGCGTTTGCGCGTGCGGTCCGGTGCACGGCCTGGCAAAAAGCAGAGCGCCTTGCGCCCGCGAATCAAGGGCTACAGCCACTTTTTATCCAAAACGGGTCATGTGCCCATGGCAGTGCCGCACAAAAAAACGCCGAACGTGCGACACGTTCGGCGTTGCCAAAGGAGGAGAACACAGCTGCCCGGCCCAGCCGGTCGGGACAGCCGGTCGGGCGCTTACACCTCGGCGCCAGACTCTTTCACGACCTTGCCCCACTTGGCGGCTTCGGACTTGATGAAGGCGTCGAACTGGGCGGGGGTCTCGATGACCACTTCACCACCCTGGTCTGCGATCTTCTTGGCCACGGCCGGGTCCTTCAGCACCTTGGTCAGCGCGGTCTGCAGCTTGGTCAGGATGGGCGCGGGCGTGCCGGCCACGGCCCACAGGCCGAACCAGGACGTGGCTTCGTAGCCCGGCACGCCGGCTTCGGCGATGGTGGGCACGTCCGGCAGTTCGGGCGAGCGCTTGGCCGTGGTCACGGCGATGGGGCGCAGCTTGCCCGAGCGCACGTGCTGGATGGCCGAGGGCATGTTGTCGAACATGACGGCAATCTGGTTGCCCAGCAGGTCGGAGATGGCGGGGGCGCTGCCCTTGTAAGGCACGTGGGTCATTTCGGCACCGGTCATGCTCTGGAACAGCGCGCCGGACACGTGGGGCGAAGCGCCGGAGCCGGGCGAGCCGTAGGTCACTTCACCGGGGTGCTTCTTGGCGTAGGCAATCATTTCCTGCACCGTCTTGTAGGGACGGCTGGGGTGGGCCACCAGCAGGTTGGGCACGTTGGCCACGCGGCTCAGCGGCGCGAAGTCCTTGACCGGGTCGTAGGGCAGCTTCTTGTACAGCGCCTGGTTGATGGCGTGCGTGCCCACGGTGCCCATGAACAGGGTGTAGCC
Source organism: Comamonas sp. GCA5 (assembly GCF_036541385.1). NCBI lineage: Bacteria > Pseudomonadati > Pseudomonadota > Betaproteobacteria > Burkholderiales > Comamonadaceae > Comamonas > Comamonas sp. GCA5. The sequence goes on from NZ_JAZHFR010000001.1 coordinate 59,651, forward strand.
GTCGGCCTTGGCGCGCGACGCCTGCTGCGCACCAATGTTGCCGCCGGCGCCGGGCTTGTTCTCGATGATGATGGTCTGGCCCAGTTCCTGTCCCAGTGCCTGGCCCACGATGCGCGCCAGGATGTCGGTGGTGCCGCCTGCAGAGAAGGGCACGATCATGGTCAGGGGCTTGTCGGGGTAGGCGTCAGCGGCCAGGGCCGAGCCCATGCCGGCCACGGCCAGGGTGGCGGCGGCCAGGGTTTTCAGGCCGGTGCGGCGGGTGAAAGTGCGGGATGCAAACATCAACGTCTCCTGTGTGAACAGATGCTGGTCAGAACAAGTCCCCCCGTGCGCCCGCGCAGCGGGTGCGGTGCAGTCGGTCCAGGGGGGATTGGTGGCCGTGCATGCGTGGCACGGCCATCCGGGAAGGGGCGGGGCCGCGCGCTGGCAGGCCAGCGGCAGTCCCAGTGGCGGCCCGGCTCCTTCGGAGCAGGCCGGATGGGTGGGGTCACCCGGTGCCCAGGCCAGGCACTGCGGTGCCCGGCCCTGGCGGTGTGCAAGCGGGGGTCAGACCTTTTCGAGGATCACGGCAATGCCCTGGCCCACGCCGATGCACATGGTGCACAGCGCGTAGCGGCCACCCAGCGTGTGCAGCTGGTTGACGGCGGTGGTGGCCAGGCGGGCACCCGAGGCACCCAGGGGGTGGCCCAGGGCGATGGCGCCGCCCCACTGGTTGACGCGCGGGTCGTTGTCGGCAATGCCCAGGTCGCGCAGCACGGCCAGGCCTTGCGCGGCAAAGGCTTCGTTCAGCTCGATCACATCCATGTCGGCCAGGCTCAGACCGGTCTGGGCCAGCACCTTGCGCACGGCGGGGGCGGGGCCAAAGCCCATGATGCGGGGCGCCACACCGGCGGTGGCCATGCCGACCACGCGGGCGCGGGGCACCAGGTGGTATTGCTGGGCGGCTTCGGCATTCGCCAGCAGCAGGGCGCAGGCGCCGTCGTTCACGCCGCTGGCGTTACCGGCGGTCACGGTGCCGTCAGGGCGTACCACGCCCTTGAGCTTGGCCAGCGCTTCCAGCGTGGTGGCGCGGGGGTGCTCGTCCTGGCTCACCACGATGGCATCGCCCTTCTTCTGGGGGATGGTGACGTGAACGATTTCCTGGGCCAGGTAGCCGGCAGCGATGGCTGCGGCCGCCTTTTGCTGGGAAGCCAGGGCCATGCGGTCTTGCGCTTCACGCTCGATCTGGAAGTCGTCGGCCACGTTCTCGGCGGTCTCGGGCATGGAGTCCACACCGTACTGCTGCTTCATCAGCTTGTTGACGAAGCGCCAGCCGATGGTGGTGTCGTACACGGCGTTGTTGCGGCTGAAGGCGCTTTCGGCCTTGGGCATGACGAAGGGCGCGCGGCTCATGGATTCCACACCGCCGGCAATCATCAGGCGGGCTTCGCCGGACTTGATGGCGCGCGCGGCGGAGCCGACGGCGTCCAGCCCGGAGCCGCACAGGCGGTTGATGGTGGCACCGGGCACGTCGATGGGCAGGCCGGCCAGCAGGCTGGACATGCGGGCCACGTTGCGGTTGTCTTCACCGGCCTGGTTGGCGTTGCCGTACAGCACATCGTCCACGGCGGACCAGTCCACGCCGGGGTTGCGCTCCATCAGCGCCTTGATGGGCAGTGCGCCCAGGTCGTCGGCGCGCACGCTGGACAGCGCGCCGCCGTAACGGCCGAAGGGGGTGCGGATGGCGTCGCAGATGAAGGCTTCGGGTGCAGTGCTCATGGTGGTGTCTCCGAGTCACGCTTGGCGGCCAGCGCCAAGTTTTAAAAAAAGAGCTGCCAGCGCAAGCTAGATGGGCGCTGGAGGCTGTTTGGGTATGAATTGCAATCAGGCCGTGGCAATCGGCAGGCCGACCATGGCTTCGAGTTCGGCGTGGCTCAGGCCGTCCACCAGGTCGATCAGGCGCAGGCCCTGGGGCGTGCATTCCAGCGTGCACAGCTCGGTGTAGATGCGCTTGACGCAGGCCAGGCCGGTCAGCGGGTAGCTGCAGGCCTGGACGACCTTGCATTCGCCGGTCTTGCTCATCAGGTCCATCATCACCCAGGTGCTCTTGGCGCCCACGGCCAGGTCCATCGCGCCGCCCACGGCGGGGATGGCGCTGGCTTCACCGGTGCTCCAGTTGGCCAGATCGCCCGTGGCCGACACCTGGAAGGCGCCCAGCACACAGATGTCCAGGTGGCCGCCGCGCATCATGGCGAAGCTGTCGGCATGGTGGAAATAGCTGCCACCGGGCAGCAAGGTCACGGGCTGCTTGCCGGCGTTGGTCAGGTCATAGTCTTCCTGGCCTGCTTCTGGGGCGGGTCCCATGCCAAGGATGCCGTTTTCCGACTGCAGCACGATTTCGCGGTCGGCGGGGATGTGGTTGGCCACCTTGGTGGGCATGCCGATGCCCAGGTTCACATAGGCGCCGTCGGGAATGTCCTGGGCGATGCGTTGGGCCAGTTCGTCTTTGGTACGCTTTTGATAGCTGCTCACGCTTGATACTCCTGCGCTTTAACTGTTTTTAGGCAGATTTCTTAAAGCCGCCAGCTTGCGTGGCAACACGTTCGATCGGCACCACCTTGCTCACGTAGATGCCGGGGGTGACGATGGCTTCGGGGTCCAACTGGCCCAGTTCCACCACCTCGTGCACGGTGGCCACGGTGAACTTGGCCGCGGTGGCCATCACGGGGCCGAAGTTGCGGGCCGATTTGCGGTAGGTCAGGTTGCCCCAGCGGTCGCCTTGCTCGGCCTTGATCAGGGCCACATCGCCGTAGATCGGGTACTCCAGCACATAGTGCTTGCCGTTGATCTCGCGGGTTTCCTTGCCGGCGGCCAGCTCGGTGCCATAGGCCGTGGGGCAGAAGAACGCGCCGATGCCGGCACCGGCAGCACGCATGCGCTCGGCCAAGTTGCCCTGGGGGACCAGTTCCAGCTCGATCTTGCCGCTGCGGTACAGCTCGTCGAACACCCAGCTGTCGACCTGGCGGGGGAAACTGCAGATGATCTTGCGCACCTGGCCACTCTTGAGCAAAGCGGCCAGACCGGTGTCGCCATTGCCCGCGTTGTTGTTCACAATCGTCAGGTCGCGGGCGCCGTGGGCAATCAGGCCGTCGATCAGCTCCACGGGGTTGCCGGAAGTGCCAAAGCCACCGATGAGTATGGTGGCGCCGTCTTGGATGCCCGACAGTGCCTCGGCGATCGTGTCGGTGATTTTGTTGATCATGTGTCTCTGTCTCCCTGCGGGACCGGTTGCAAAGTGAGGGCTTTGCTAAAATGTTCGCAATAAGAACATTTGTTCGCTGAAAGAATTATATGAATGGGATTGTCACCAAGTCAGCTGTAGAAACCACATCAGGGAAAACCCTGGATGTGCAAGATGGGTCGGAGAAAAAGCCGGGCGACACCTATGTGCAGTCGTTCGCCCGCGGGCTGGAGGTGATCCGCTCGTTCAGCGCCGACCGCCCGGTGCAGACCTTGAGCGAGGTGGCCGCCCAGACCGGCCTGACCCGCGCCGGGGCGCGCCGCATCCTGCTGACCTTGCAGACGCTGGGTTATGTGGCGTGCGCCGACGGCAAGCACTTTGAGCTGACGCCGCGCATCCTGGACCTGGGCTTTGCCTACCTGAGTTCGCAGCCGTTGTGGAACCTGGCCATGCCGGCCATGGAAACCCTGTCGGAAGCGGTGCAGGAGTCCTGCTCGGCCGGGGTGCTGGACGGGTTGGAGGTGGTCTATGTGGTGCGCGTGCACGCCCACAAGATCATGAGCACCAACCTGGGCGTGGGTTCGCGCCTGCCCGCGTTCTGGACGTCCATGGGGCGCGTGCTGCTCGCCGGCCTGCCGCAGCCGCAACTGCTGGCCCTGCTGGCCAGCTGCCCGCGCGAGCCGTTCACGCGATACACCCTGACCGAGGACGCCGACCTGCTGGCGGCCATCGAGGTGGTGCGCCAGCAGGGCTGGGCGTTGATCAACCAGGAACTGGAGGAGGGCCTGATCTCCGTTGCCGCGCCACTGCACAACGCCCAGGGCCAGTGCGTTGGGGCGATCAATGTCTCGGGCCAGGCCAACCGCACCAATGCCCAGGAGATGCAGGCGCGCATCGTGCCGCACCTGCTGCGTGCGGCCCAGACCATCTCGCTGCTGATGCGCACGGCCCGGCGCTGAGTGCGCCGCGCGGGATAATGCGGCGCAACTTCTGACTGGCACCCATGGCACGACTCCCCCGCCTGACCTTGCCCGGCCTGCCGCACTACGTGCTGCAGCGTGGCAACAACCTGCAGCCCATCTTTGCCGACGCCCAGGACTACGCCTGCATGAAGGACCTGCTGCGCGAGATGGGGCGGCGCTTTGCTGTGGAGCTGCATGCCTACATCCTGCTGCCCAACCAGTTGCACCTGCTGGCCACGCCGGAGACCGCCGACAGTCTGCCGCAGTTCATGCAGGCCGTGGGGCGCAGCTATGTGCGCGGCTTCAACAACCGCCATGGCCGCAGTGGCACGCTGTGGGAGGGGCGCTACCGCGGCACGGTGCTGGAGCCGCAGGCCTGGCTGCTGCCGGCCATGGTGGTGCTGGAGAGCCAGGCCGTCACCCAGGGGCTGGCCGCGCGCGCGGTGGACTATGCCTTCAGCAGTGCGCGCCACAACGCCGGGGCGCAGGTTGACGGCATGCTGCGCTTGCACCGGGCGTACTGGAGCCTGGGCGATACCCCATTTGCGCGTGAGGCCGCCTATGCCCAGTTGCTGGACCGCGGGGCCAGCGAAGAGGTGCAGGAGGTGGTGCTGCAAGCCGCGCTCAAGGGCTGGGTGCTGGGCGGGGACAGCTTCGTCCAGGGCCTGCAGCAGCAGACCAAACGCCGCCTGACCCGCCAGAAAGCCGGCCGTCCGGTGCGTGGCGATGCACCGATAGGCTGAGGGCGGTTCTGGGTTTCTTGCACCATTTTCGTGCATCTTTTTAGTGTGTTTTTGAATGTTGTTGTTTTTGTTGGTATTTTTAATATGTCCCTAATTTATGTTTTGTTTGTTTTTGGTGCGTATTAATTAGTATCTGACCCTAATTAAATTTTCTTGCATGGGTTAATGCGGTGGCGTAATCTCGCGGTCCCTGCGATAGAAATTAGAGGATGAGCGCCATGACTACGGCTGCAGAAATTGCACATCTCCAAGAACACGGCTTGTACGCCAAGAGCAATGAACACGATGCCTGCGGTCTGGGCTTTGTCGCCCACATCAAGGGCGAGAAGCGCCACGACATCGTGTTGGGCGCGCTGAAGATCCTCGAGAACATCGACCACCGCGGCGCTGTGGGCGCCGACCCGCTGATGGGCGATGGCGCAGGCATCCTGATCCAGATTCCCGACCAGCTCTACCGCGAAGAGATGGCCAAGCAGGGCGTGGAACTGCCCCCCGCCGGAGAATACGGCGTGGGCATGGTGTTCCTGCCCAAGGAACATGCCTCCCGCCTGGCCTGCCAGCAGGAGATGGAGCGCGCCATCAAGGCCGAAGGCCAAGTGCTGCTGGGCTGGCGCGATGTGCCCGTGAACCGCGACATGCCCATGTCGCCCACTGTGCGCGAAAAGGAACCCATCCTGCGCCAAGTGTTCATCGGCCGTGGCAACGACGTGATCGTGCAGGACGCGCTGGAACGCAAGCTGTATGTGATCCGCAAGACCGCCAGCGCGGCCATCCAGAACCTGGGCCTGAAGCACAGCAAGGAATACTACGTGCCCAGCATGAGCAGCCGTACCGTCGTGTACAAGGGCTTGCTGCTGGCCGACCAGGTGGGCGTGTACTACAAGGATCTGGCCGACCAGCGCTGCGTCTCGGCCATCGGCCTGGTGCACCAGCGCTTCTCCACCAACACCTTCCCCGAGTGGCCGCTGGCCCACCCCTACCGCTATGTGGCCCACAACGGTGAAATCAACACCGTGCGCGGCAACTACAACTGGATGGTGGCGCGCGAAGGCGTGATGGCCTCGCCGGTGCTGGCCGATGACCTGAAAAAGCTCTACCCCATCAGCTTTGCCGGCCAGTCCGACACCGCCACCTTCGACAACTGCCTGGAACTGCTGACGATGGCGGGCTACCCCATCAGCCAGGCCGTGATGATGATGATCCCCGAGCCCTGGGAGCAGCACGAGGCCATGGACGAGCGCCGCCGCGCCTTCTATGAATACCACGCCGCGATGATGGAACCCTGGGACGGTCCCGCCTCCATCGTGTTCACCGATGGCCGCCAGATCGGCGCCACGCTGGACCGCAACGGTCTGCGTCCCTCGCGCTACGTCGTGACCGAAGACGATCTGGTGATCCTGGCCTCCGAAGCCGGTGTGCTGCCCGTGCCGGACAGCAAGATCGTGCGCAAGTGGCGCCTGCAGCCCGGCAAGATGCTGCTGATCGACCTGGAGCAGGGGCGCATGATCGAGGACGATGAGCTCAAGGCCAACATCGTCAACACCAAGCCCTACAAGCAGTGGATCGAGAACCTGCGCATCAAGCTGGACCAGGTGGAGGTGCCCGCTGACTTCGTGGCCCCCGCGAAGGCTGCCGAGCTGCCCCTGCTGGAGCGCCAGCAGGCCTTTGGCTTCACCCAGGAAGACATCAAGTTCATCCTGGAACCCATGGCCAAGAACGGCGAGGAAGGCGTGGGCTCCATGGGTAACGACAGCCCGCTGGCCGTGTTGTCGGACAAGAACAAGCCGCTGTACAACTACTTCCGCCAGATGTTCGCGCAGGTGACCAACCCGCCGATCGACCCCATCCGCGAAGCCATCGTGATGTCGCTGGTGTCCTTCGTGGGCCCCAAGCCCAACCTGCTGGACATCAACCAGGTCAACCCGCCCATGCGCCTCGAGCTGCAGCAACCCATCCTCGACTTCGAGGGCATGGCCAAGCTGCGCGAGATCGAGCAGCACACCCACGGCAAATTCAAGAGCGCGACCATCGACATCACCTACCCGCTGAGCTGGGGTCGTGAGGGCGTGGAAGCCAAGCTGGCCTCGCTGTGCGCCCAGGCCGTGGACGAGATCAAGGGTGGTGCCAACATCCTGATCGTCAGCGACCGCAACGTCAGCGCCACGCAAGTGGCCATCCCCGCGCTGCTGGCCCTGTCGGCCATCCACCAGCACCTGGTGCGCGAAGGCCTGCGCACCACCACCGGCCTGGTGGTGGAGACCGGCACGGCCCGTGAAATCCACCACTTCGCCGTGCTGGCGGGCTACGGTGCTGAAGCCGTGCACCCCTACCTGGCCATGGAAACCCTGGCCGACATGTACCAGCAGCCCGTGGGCGGCGTGGATGCCAAGAAGGCCATCTACCACTACGTCAAGGCGATCGGCAAGGGCCTGTCCAAGATCATGTCCAAGATGGGCGTGTCCACCTACATGTCCTACTGCGGCGCGCAGCTGTTCGAGGCCGTGGGCCTGAACAGCGCCACCGTGGACAAGTACTTCACCGGCACCGCCAGCCGCGTGGAAGGCATCGGTGTGTTCGAGATCGCCGAGGAAACCATCCGCAACCACGTCAACGCCTTCAGCGACGACCCGGTGCTGGAAACCATGCTGGACGCCGGCGGCGAATACGCCTGGCGTGCCCGTGGCGAAGCCCACATGTGGACGCCCGACGCGATCGCCAAGCTGCAGCACTCGACCCGTTCGAACAACTTCAGCACCTACAAGGAATACGCGCAGCTGATCAACGACCAGAGCAAGCAGCACATGACGCTGCGTGGCCTGTTCGAGTTCAAGAGCGATCCGGCCACCGCCATCTCGGTGGATGAGGTGGAGCCCGCGGCTGAGATCGTCAAGCGTTTTGCCACCGGCGCCATGTCGCTGGGTTCGATCTCCACCGAAGCCCACGCCACGCTGGCCGTGGCCATGAACCGCATCGGCGGCAAGAGCAACACCGGTGAAGGCGGCGAAGACCCCAAGCGCTACCGCAACGAGCTCAAGGGCATCCCGATCCAGCAGGGCGAGTCCCTGGCCTCCATCATCGGCAAGGAGCAGGTCGAGTCCGACATCGTGCTGCGCGACGGTGACAGCCTGCGCTCGCGCATCAAGCAGGTGGCGTCCGGCCGCTTCGGGGTGACCGCCGAGTACCTGGTGTCCTCCGACCAGATCCAGATCAAGATGGCCCAGGGCGCCAAGCCCGGTGAAGGCGGCCAGCTGCCCGGCGGCAAGGTGACCGACTACATCGGCATGCAGCGCTACTCGGTGCCCGGCGTGGGCCTGATTTCGCCCCCGCCCCACCACGACATCTACTCGATCGAGGACCTGGCCCAGCTGATCCACGACCTGAAGAACGTGGCCCCGCACGCCGACATCTCGGTGAAGCTGGTGTCCGAAGTCGGCGTGGGCACGATTGCGGCCGGCGTGGCCAAGTGCAAGAGCGACCACGTGGTGATCGCCGGCCATGACGGCGGCACCGGCGCTTCGCCCCTGTCGTCCATCAAGCATGCCGGCGGTCCCTGGGAAATCGGCCTGGCCGAAACCCAGCAGACCCTGGTGCTGAACCGCCTGCGCGGCCGTATCCGCGTGCAGGCCGACGGCCAGATGAAGACCGGCCGCGACGTAGTGATCGGCGCGCTGCTGGGCGCGGACGAATTCGGCTTCGCCACCGCACCGCTGGTGGTCGAGGGCTGCATCATGATGCGCAAGTGCCACCTGAACACCTGCCCCGTGGGCGTGGCCACGCAGGACCCCGTGCTGCGCAAGAAGTTCACCGGCAAGCCCGAGCATGTCGTGAACTACTTCTTCTTCATCGCCGAGGAAGTGCGCCAGATCATGGCCCAGCTGGGCATCCGCAAGTTCGACGAGCTGATCGGCCGCACCGACCTGCTGGACACCCGCAAGGGCGTGGAGCACTGGAAGGCCCAGGGCCTGGACTTCAGCCGCCTGTTCGCCCAGCCGGTCGTGCCGGCCGATGTGGCCCGCTACCATGTCGACAAGCAGGACCACCTGCTGGACAAGGCGCTGGACGTGAAGCTGATCGAGCGCTGCCAGCCCGCCATCCAGCATGGCGAGAAGGTGCGCATTATGGAAGTGGCCAAGAACGTGAACCGCTCCGTCGGCGCCATGCTCTCGGGCGCGGTCACCAAGGTGCACCCCGAAGGCCTGCCGGATGACACCATTCGCATCCACTTCGAAGGCACGGGCGGCCAGTCGTTCGGCGCCTTCCTGTGCAAGGGCATCACGCTGAACATCACCGGCGAGGCCAACGACTACACCGGCAAGGGCCTGTCGGGCGGCCGCGTGATCGTGCGCCCCAGCCATGAGTTCCGCGGCGTGTCCACGGCCAACACCATCGTCGGCAACACCGTGATGTTTGGTGCCACCCGGGGCGAGGCCTTCTTCAGCGGCGTGGCTGGCGAGCGCTTTGCCGTGCGCCTGTCGGGCGCCACGGCGGTGGTCGAAGGCGTGGGCGACCACGGCTGCGAATACATGACCGGCGGCACCGTGGTGGTGCTGGGCAAGACTGGCCGCAACTTTGCGGCCGGTATGAGCGGCGGCGTGGCCTATGTGTACGACGAAGACGGCAAGTTTGCCGAGCGTTGCAACACCGCCAGCGTGAAGCTGGAGAAGGTGCTGCCCCACGAAGAGTTCCTGGCCACCGTGCCGCGCGGCATCTGGCACCACGACCAGAGCGACGACCAGCAGCTGCGTGCGCTGGTGGAAGCGCACAGCCGCTGGACCGGTTCGCAGCGTGCCCGTGACCTGCTGGACAACTGGGGCGCCGCGCGTGCCAAGTTCGTGAAGGTGTTCCCGACCGAGTACCAGCGTGCACTCGGCGAGATCTATGAACGCAAACAAAAGGAAAAGCAAGCAGCGCAAGCGCCAGCAGCTCCTCAAAAAGAAGCAGTAGCCGCGAAGTAATCACAGCCTGAAACGGTGGCGCGGCCCCGCCCGCCACCGGCACTGCTCAGCGAACACAGATTGAAGGAATAGACATCATGGGAAAGACCACCGGTTTTCTGGAATACGAACGCATCGAAGAAGGCTACCTGCCCGTGGCCGAGCGCGTGAAGAACTACAAAGAGTTCGTCATCGCCTTGACCCCTGAACAGGCCAAGATCCAGGGCGCGCGCTGCATGGACTGCGGCACGCCGTTCTGCAACAACGGCTGCCCGATCAACAACATCATCCCGGACTTCAACGACCTGGTGTACCGCGGTGACTGGGAAAACGCGATCAAGGTGCTGCACAGCACCAACAACTTCCCCGAGTTCACCGGCCGCATCTGCCCCGCGCCCTGCGAGGCCGCCTGCGTGGTGAACATCAACAACGCGCCCATCGGCATCAAGTCCATTGAGCACGCCATCATCGACCGCGCCTGGGAAGAAGGCTGGGTCAAGCCCCAGCTGCCCAAGGCCCAGAGCGGCAAGAAGGTGGCCGTGGTCGGCGCCGGCCCTGCGGGTCTGGCGGCGGCGCAGCAACTGGTGCGCGCCGGCCACGACGTGACCCTGTTCGAGAAGAACGACCAGGTCGGCGGCCTGCTGCGCTACGGCATCCCCGACTTCAAGCTGGACAAGGCCAACATCGACCGCCGCGTCGAGCAGCTGGTGGCCGAGGGCCTGAAGATCCGCACCGGCGTGCTGGTGGCGGGCAAGGACGGACTGGGCGAAGGCAGCAAGGTCACCAACTGGTCCAAGGAAACCATCGCCCCCGAGGCGCTGATGGCCGAGTTCGACGCCGTGCTGCTGACCGGCGGTGCCGAGCAGTCGCGCGACCTGCCCGTGCCCGGCCGGGACCTCAAGGGCGTGCACTTCGCCATGGAGTTCCTGCCCCAGCAAAACAAGGTGACGCGCGACGGCAAGCTGAAGAACCAGATCCGCGCCGACGGCAAGCACGTGGTGGTCATCGGCGGTGGTGACACAGGCTCCGACTGCGTGGGCACCTCCAACCGCCATGGCGCACTCAGCGTGACCCAGCTGGAGCTGATGCCCATGCCGCCCGAGCAGGAGAACAAGCCCCTGGTCTGGCCCTACTGGCCGCTGAAGCTGCGCACCAGCTCCAGCCACCAGGAAGGTTGCGAGCGCGAGTTCGCCATCGGCACCAAGGAATTCATCGGCGAAAAGGGCCAACTGACCGCCGTGAAGACCGTGCGCCTGGAATGGAAGGACGGCAAGATGACGGAAGTGCCCGGCTCCGAGCAGATCCTCAAGGCCGACCTGGTGTTCCTGGCGATGGGCTTTGTCTCGCCCGTGCAGACCGTGCTGGATGCCTTTGGCGTGGACAAGGATGCGCGTGGCAACGTCAAGGCTTCGACCGATCTGCTCGGCGGCTACGCCACGAGCGTGCCCAAGCTGTTTGCGGCCGGTGACATCCGCCGCGGCCAGTCCCTGGTGGTCTGGGCCATCCGCGAAGGCCGCCAGGCCGCCCGCGCGGTGGACGAGTTCCTGATGGGGGCCAGCACGCTGCCCCGCTGACCGTCGGGCCGGGGGCGCCGCATGGGCGCGGTGCTGGGGTGCCTGGTGGGCCCCCGCACCGCCCGCCCTGGGCGCTCTGCGGAGATGCACATTCAGGCGCCTGCGGGCGCCTTTTTGCATGCTGCAAAAAGAGAGTTGAACACGCAGGCCTGGCAAGAGATTGAAAGGCTTTTTGCTTTGAAACACCCTGTAGGCGAGCGCGGGCAGCTATGGATCGGTGAGCGGGTGTCAGCGCAGCAGCACCAGGCGCGGCACCATGTCGGTGCCGCAGCAGACCACGGCGTTCTGGTTCCACTGCGTGCCCCAGGCGCGGGCCGTGCTCTCGCCCATGCCCCAGACCAGCACGCTGTCCTCGCCGGGCCAGTGGCCCTGCGGGTCGTGGCCATGGCCGTCCAGCCAGGACCAGCCGGCGCGCTGCAGCGCCTGGCGCAGCTGGGCCATGCGGCGTGCGTTCAGGTGGTCGGGCAGCAATTCGCCCAACGGGTTGCAGGCGGTCAGGTAGGCGGCACAGTGCACGGCATGGCGCTGGTAGTGCGGTGCCAGGGCAGGCTGGGGCTGGTCCAGTTGCAACTGCCAGTCGCAGTCGTTGAGCCCGTAGCGGGTGGCGTGGTAGGCCTGCAGCAGAGGCTCGGGGAGGGCGGTGTCAGCCATGGCAAGTCCGTCGAAATGCACGCAGGCATGTGGTTTGCATGCGAGTTAATGCCCAGGCAGGTGGCAACCCAGGCTTATCTGCGCGACAATAGCGGATTCGGCCACCGAGGCATACAGGACATGGGGTTTCCCCGGGTCTGTGGGCGGCGGCCTTCCACCGGTTGTTCCAACTCAACTTTGAAGCCATGAAAAAACGCACCCTTCTCGCATCGTTGGCCCTGACAGCTGTTCTGGCGGCCTGCGGCAAGTCCGAACCCGCCGCCACCGCCCAGGCGCCTGCTGCGCCCGCACCTGCGGCTGTGACCAAGATCGTTGTGGGTCTGGACGACAACTTCCCGCCCATGGGTTTCCGTGACGAGAAGAACGAGCTGGTGGGTTTTGACATCGACATGGCCAAGGAAGCCTCCAAGCGTCTGGGCATGGAAGTGGAATTCAAGCCCATCGACTGGAGCGCCAAGGAAGCCGAGCTGAACGGCAAGCGCATCGACGTGCTGTGGAATGGCCTGACCATCCTGGAATCGCGCAAGCAGCACATCGCCTTCACCGACCCCTACATGGCCAACCGCCAGATCATCATCGTGAAGGCCGGTTCCGACATCAAGGACAAGGCCGGTCTGGCTGGCAAGGTGATCGGCGTGCAGGAATCGTCGTCCGCCGTGGATGCGATGAAGAAGGAAGAAGAAGTCTTCAAGAGCTTCAAGGAATTCAAGCAGTTCGGTGACAACATCACTGCGCTGATGGACCTGGAAGCCGGTCGCCTGGACGCCGTGGTGGTGGACGAGGTGGTGGGGCGCTTCCATGTCGCCAAGAAGGCCGACACCTACACCGTGCTGGAAGACAACTTCGGCACCGAAGACTACGGCGTGGGTTTCCGCAAGGACGACACCGAGCTGCTGGGCAAGGTCAACCAGGCCCTGAAGGACATGAAGGCCGATGGTGCCGCCGCCGAAATTTCCAAGAAGTGGTTCGGTGAAAACATTGTCAAGTAAGCTTCACGCTTGACGCACACACCGGCGTGGCCCGCCTTGGCCACGCCGGTGTTTTTTGTAGGCATGGCTTGTGCAGCTGTGCAGCGGGGTGCCTGAGGGTGCCGGCGGCTCCCGTCAAGCGGTCGCACTGAAGGCCTTTTCCATGGATTACGTCATTTCCCTTCTGGGGCCACTGTCGCAAGGCGCGCTGGTGACCCTCAAGCTTTTTGCGATCACGCTGGTGCTCTCCATCCCCCTGGGGCTGGTGCTGGCGCTGCTGCGCCTGTCCCGCTTTGCCGGCCTGCGGGCGCTGGTGGGCGGCTACATCTGGCTGATGCGCGGCACGCCGCTGATGCTGCAGATGCTGTTCATCTACTTCGCGCTGCCCTTTGTGCCGGTGATCGGCATCCGGTTCGACGACTACCCGGCCGCCATCGTCGCCTTCACCCTGAATTACGCGGCCTACTTCGCCGAGATCTTCCGCGCCGGCATCCAGTCCATCGACCGTGGCCAGTACGAAGGCGCCAAGGTGCTGGGCCTGAGCTATGCCCAGACCATGCGCCGCATCGTCATTCCCCAGGTGTGGCCGCGCATCTTGCCGCCGCTGTCCAACGAGACCATCACCCTGGTCAAGGACACCTCGCTGATCTACGTGCTGGCCCTGAACGACCTGCTGCGCGCCGCGCGCGGCATTGTCCAGCGCGACTTCACGACCACGCCGTTCATCGTGGCCGCTGCCTTCTACCTTGTGATGACCCTGGTCCTGACCTGGGGCTTCCAGTACCTCGAGAAACGCTATGCCAAGTACGACGCCTGATGTGATGATCTCCGCCCAGGGCATCCACAAGGCCTTCGGCGGCGTCGAGGTGCTGCGCGGGGTGTCGCTGGACCTGCTGCGCGGCGAGGTGGTGGCCGTGATCGGCCCCTCGGGCTCGGGCAAGAGCACCTTCCTGCGCTGCCTGAACCACCTGGAGACCATCGACCGCGGCACCATCGTGGTCGAGGGCGAGACCCTGGCGCGCAACGACGACGCCGGCAAGGCCCACTACGCGTCCGAGGCGCAGATCCGCCAGATCGGTCGCAAGATGGGCATGGTGTTCCAGTCCTTCAACCTGTTCCCCCACCTCTCGGTGCTGGAGAACATCATCGAAGCGCCGATGCTGGTCAAGAAGCTCAAGCGCGAGCAGATCGTGCCCAAGGCCGAGGCTTTGCTCAAGAAGGTCGGCCTGCTGGAAAAGCGCGATGCCTATCCCAATCGCCTGTCGGGCGGCCAGAAGCAGCGCGTGGCGATTGCCCGTGCCCTGGCGATGGACCCGGACATCATGCTGTTCGACGAGCCGACCTCGGCCCTGGACCCCGAGCTGACCGGCGAGGTGCTGCGCACCATGCGCGAACTGGCCAACGAGCACATGACCATGCTGGTGGTGACCCATGAAATGGGCTTTGCCCGCGAGGTGGCCAACCGCGTGATCTTCATGGATGGCGGCGCCATCGTGGAGCAGGCCCCCGCCGAGGCCTTCTTCGCCAACCCTCAGCACGAGCGCACCCAGGCATTTCTGCAGAACATGTTGTAAAAAAGCTGCGGTTCGGGCGACCGCGGCTTTGGCTCAAAAAGGCCTGCAACGCTTTTCTAGCATGTGCATTTAGCTATGAATTTTGCGGATAGTGAGGCGCCATCATGGTCTTGACATACATTCGTGTATGTTTGTTCGGGGTGGCAGCGGGCGGCGCTTGCCGCTTGTCTGCACAATAGCGTTTCTTCCAATTCCTCCGTGTTTTCCATCGCATGAGTAGTCCCGCCCCCCTTGTGGAGTTGCGCAATGTCACCTTTGGCTATGGTGATCGCACCATCCTGCGCGACCTGTCGTTGCAGGTGCCGCGCGGCAAGATCACGGCCTTGATGGGGGCCTCCGGCGGTGGCAAGACCACAGTGCTGCGCCTGATCGGCGGGCAGCAGCGCGCCCAGCAGGGCCAGGTGCTGGTGGCCGGCCAGGATGTGGGGCAGATGAATGCCCAGCAGCTGTACGCCATGCGCCGTCGCATGGGCATGCTGTTCCAGTTCGGCGCCCTGTTCACCGACATGAGCGTGCTCGACAACGTCGCCTTCCCGCTGCGCGAGCACACCGACCTGCCCGAGGACATGGTGCGCGACATCGTGCTGATGAAGCTGCACGCTGTCGGCTTGCGCGGTGCGCGCGACCTGATGCCCAGCCAGGTGTCGGGCGGCATGGCGCGGCGCGTGGCCCTGGCGCGCGCGATTGCCCTGGACCCGGACCTGGTCATGTACGACGAACCGTTCGCGGGCCTGGACCCGATCTCGCTGGGCACGGCCGCGCGCCTGATCCGCACGCTCAATGACACCCTGGGGCTGACCAGCATCCTGGTGTCGCACGACCTGGAGGAAACCTTCCACGTCGCCGACCATGTGGTGATCCTCGGCGCGGGCGGCGTGGCCGCCCAGGGCACGCCCGACGAAGTGCGCCAGAGCACGGATCCGCTGGTGCAGCAATTCATCCATGCCCGGCCGCAGGGGCCGGTGCCGTTCCACTATCCGGCGCCCAGCCTGGAGCAGGATTTTGGAGGCCGCGCATGAACACCATCCACGCACTGGGCCTGTGGACCCGCCGCCAGCTGGCGGCGCTGGGGCAGGCCGCCGGGCTGTTCCTGCGCCTGCTGGGCATGCTGCCGGCCACGCTGGCACGCTTTCGCCTGCTGGGCGACCAGATCCATTTCCTGGGCAATTATTCGCTGGCCATCATCGCCGTCTCGGGCCTGTTCGTCGGCTTTGTGCTGGGCCTGCAGGGCTATTACACGCTGCAGCGCTATGGCTCGGCCGAGGCGCTGGGCCTGCTGGTGGCCCTGTCCCTGCTGCGCGAACTGGGGCCGGTGGTCACGGCGCTGCTGTTCGCCGGCCGTGCGGGCACTGCCCTGACGGCGGAAATCGGCCTGATGAAGGCCGGCGAGCAGCTATCGGCCATGGAAATGATGGCGGTCGACCCCGTGCGCCGCATCCTGGCGCCGCGCTTCTGGGCCGGTTTCCTCGCCATGCCTTTGCTGGCGGCTGTGTTCAGCGCCGTGGGCATCATCGGCGGCTGGGTGGTCGGCGTGGTGCTGATCGGCCTGGACGGTGGCGCCTTCTGGGGGCAGATGCAGTCCGGCGTGGACTGGTGGTACGACCTGGGCAATGGCGTGATCAAGAGCGTCGTGTTCGGTGTGGCCGTCACCTTCGTGGCGCTGTACCAGGGCTACACCGCCAAGCCCACACCTGAGGGGGTCTCGCGTGCTACCACCCGCACGGTGGTGGTCGCATCACTGGCAGTGTTGGCATTGGACTTCCTGCTCACCGCATCCATGTTTAGCATTTGAGGCAGCAGCCTCGAACGATGGGTTTCAACAAGGAAACATTTTTTATGCAGGCTTCTAAAAACGACGTATGGGTCGGCCTTTTTGTCTTGCTGGGCGCGGCAGCCCTGGTCTTCCTGGCTCTGCAGTCGGCCAACCTGCTGAGCCTCAGCTTCGAGCCCACCTACAAGGTGACGGCGCGTTTCGACAACATCGGCGGGCTCAAGCCCAAAGCGGCGGTCAAAAGTGCCGGGGTGGTCGTGGGCCGTGTCGAGGCGATCTCCTTCGATGACAAGACCTTCCAGGCCACGGTGCACATGGCCCTGGAAAAGCGCTATGCCTTCCCCAAGGACAGTTCCTTGAAGATCCTGACCAGCGGTCTGCTGGGGGACCAGTACATCGGGATCGAGGCCGGCGCCGACGAGGCCAACCTGGCCGAGGGTGACCGCATCACCGCGACCCAGTCGGCGGTGGTGCTGGAGAACCTGATTGGCCAGTTCCTGTACAGTAAGGCGGAAGAGGGCGGCTCTGCCGCGGCGCCCGCTCCTTGATGTCCACGTTTTCCGCACAAGGTGACACGATGAAAAGCAATTCCAACCCATCCACCGCGCTGTGGCGCCGCACCGGCCTGAGCGCGGCCCTGGCCGCAGGCCTGCTGCTGGCCGGCTGTGCCAGCACCCAGGCCACGCACCCCCAGGACCCGTATGAGGGCTACAACCGGGCCATGACCTCGTTCAACGACTCGGTCGACAAGGCCGTGCTCAAGCCCGCCGCCACCGCCTACCAGACGGTCACGCCCCAGCCGGTGCGCACCGGCGTGACCAACTTCTTCGGCAACCTGGGTGACCTGTGGTCCATGGTCAACCATGCGCTGCAAGGCAATGGCGAGAAGGCCTACAACCACATGGTGCGTTTCACCACCAACACCGTGCTGGGGATCGGCGGCCTGCTGGACATCGCCACCGAGATGCGGGTCGAACGTGACAAGCAGGACTTCGGCCTGACCCTGGCCAGCTGGGGCGTCAAGCCCGGCCCCTACCTGGTGCTGCCCTTCCTGGGCCCCTCGACCGTGCGCGACACCGTGGCCATGCCTGCCGACTCGTGGGGACACCCGGTGGACCGCATGCACCCGGTGTCGCACCGCAACAGCCTGCTGGGTCTGCGCCTGGTTGACGCCCGCGCCAACCTGCTGGGTGCCACCGACACGCTGGATGCCGCGGCCCTGGATCGCTACACCCTGATGCGGGATTTCTATTTGAAACAGCGGGATCCCGCCAGCCGCCAGCACAATGACGACAACGCTGGTCGCGTAGAGAGCTACGACGACTGAGTGCAAGAAACCAGGGCCGTGGGCCCTGGTGCGAAAGGATGATTGGATGATGCAACGCCGTACCTTGGCTGCCCTGCTGGCGGCCACCACCGCCCTCTGGATGGCCACTCCCAGCTGGGCACAAGCCCCAGCGGAAGCGCCGGACGCGCTGGTCAAGCGCCTGTCGGCCGACCTTCTGGAGACCATCAAGGCCGATCCAGAGCTGCGCAAGGGCAACATCGCGCGCATTTCCCAGGTGGTGGACACCACCGTGATGCCGCATGTGAATTTCCGCCGCATGACCTCGGCCGCCGTGGGCCCGCAGTGGCGCCAGGCCACGCCCGCGCAGCGTGACCGCCTGCAGCAGGAGTTCAAGCTGATGCTGATCCGCACCTATGCTGGCGCCCTCAAGCAGGTCAGCGACCAGCGCGTCGAGGTCAAGCCCCTGCGCGCCGCGCCCGGCGACAAGGACGTGCTGGTGCGCACCGAGGTGCATGGCAAGGGTGAGCCCGTGCAACTGGACTTCCGCCTGGAGAACACCGACGGCAAGGCCTGGAAGATCTACAACCTGAACGTGCTGGGCGTGTGGATGGTGGAAACCTACCGCACCCACTTCGCGCAGGAGCTCAACAAGGGCGGCATTGACGGCCTGATCACGGCCCTGTCCAGCCGCACCATGGCCGCCGACGCGCAGGCCAGCAAGTAAATCCGCCATGTCCTCTACGATTGCCCTTCCTTCCGTGCTGAATGCCGATGTGGCCGTGCAGGCCCAGGCGCAGCTGCGCCAGCAAATCCAGGCGCTGCCTCAGGGCACGCCGGTGGTGCTGGACGCGGCGGCGGTGCAGTCGTTCGACTCGGCGGGTCTGGCCCTGCTGCTGGCCTGCCGCCGTGTGGCGCTGGCCCGTGGCAGCCGCCTGCAGGTCCAGGGCTGGCCGGCCAGCCTGCGGGCGCTGGCGCAGGTCTATGGCGTCATGCCCCTGCTGGACCCCGACAGCGCAGAGGCCGCGGCCGCCTGAAGGCCTCTGCCGGCCGCAGTGGTCGGATCGCCATGCGGCCTTAGAATGTCAGGCTCTCATGCCAGCCATCTCCATCCAATCCATCTCCAAGACCTACGCCACCTCCCGGGGTGATTTCCACGCGCTGCGTGATGTCAGCCTAGACATTGCCGAGGGCGAGTTCTTTGGCTTGCTGGGCCCGAATGGCGCAGGCAAGACCACGCTCATCAGCATCCTGGCGGGGCTGACCAAGCCCAGCGCCGGGCGCATCACCGTCATGGGGCACGACGTGCAGGGCGACTTCGCCGCCGCACGCAAGCAGCTGGGCGTGGTGCCGCAGGAACTGGTGTTCGACCCCTTCTTCAACGTGCGCGAGACGCTGCGCCTGCAGTCGGGCTACTTCGGCGTCAAGCACAACGACGCCTGGATCGACGAGTTGCTGGAGAACCTGGGTCTGGCCGACAAGGCCACGGCCAACATGCGCCAGCTGTCCGGCGGCATGAAGCGCCGCGTGCTGGTGGCCCAGGCCCTGGTGCACAAGCCGCCGATCATCGTGCTGGACGAACCCACGGCCGGCGTGGACGTGGAGCTGCGCCAGACGCTGTGGCACTTCATCGCCCAGCTCAACAAGCAGGGCCACACGGTGCTGCTGACCACGCACTACCTGGAAGAGGCCGAGGCCCTGTGCAACCGCATCGCCATGCTCAAGCAAGGCCAGGTGGTGGCGCTGGATGCCACGTCCAACCTGCTCAAGACCGCCTCGGCGAACGTGCTGCAGTTCAAGACCGACGATGCCCTGCCGGCCGAGCTGGCCCCCGTGGCCCGCGTCACCGGGCGCGTGGTGCAACTGCCGGCCCAGGGGCCGCACGACATCGAGCGCTTCTTGGCGACGCTGCGCCAGGCGCAGGTGGTCATGGAAGACATGGAAATCCGCCGTGCCGACCTGGAGGACGTGTTCCTGCAGGTCATGAAGGGAGCCGCGTGATGCAGGGCTGGACCTCGCTGTTCTACAAGGAAATCCTGCGTTTCTGGAAGGTGAGCTTCCAGACCGTGGCCGCCCCCGTGCTCACGGCCGTGCTGTACCTGCTGATCTTCGGCCATGTGTTGGAAGACCATGTGCAGGTCTTCGACGGCGTGGGCTACACCGCCTTCCTGGTGCCCGGTCTGGTGATGATGAGCGTGCTGCAAAACGCTTTCGCCAACAGCTCCTCCAGCCTGGTGCAGAGCAAGATCATGGGCAGCGTGGTGTTCATCCTGCTGACACCGCTGTCGCACTGGGCCTGGTTCATGGCCTTTGTGGGCGCCTCCATCGTGCGCGGCCTGGTCGTGGGCCTGGGCGTGTACGTGGTCACCCTGTGGTTCACCCCGCCGGTGGCAGCGGCGCCGCTGTGGATCTTTGTGTTCGCCTTTCTGGGTGCGGCGCTGCTGGGCACGCTGGGCCTGATCGCCGGGCTGTGGGCCGACAAGTTCGACCAGATGGCGGCGTTCCAGAACTTCCTGATCATGCCCATGACCTTCCTGTCCGGGGTGTTCTATTCCATCCAGTCGCTGCCACCGTTCTGGCAGCAGGTCAGCCACCTGAACCCGTTCTTCTACATGATTGACGGATTCCGCTACGGCTTCTTCGGCCAGAGCGACGTGTCGCCCTGGGTGAGCCTGTCCATCGTCGGCGTGGCCTGGCTGGTGGTCAGCGCCCTGGCCGTGCACCTGCTGCGCATTGGCTACAAAATCCGCCATTGAGCCCACTTCGGCGTGCAGCCTGGTGCTGCACGCCACCGTATTTGGCGGCAGCGCAGGCGCTGCGGCCCAGAGAAATGTATGACCGCTGACCAACTTCAATCCATCATCCGCGCCGGCCTGGCCTGCGAGCACCTGACCGTGGAAGGGGATGGCCGCCACTGGTATGCCACCATCGTGTCCGCCGAGTTCGAGGGCAAGCGCCTGCTGGCGCGCCAGCGCCTGGTGTATGCCACGCTGGGCGACCGCATCAAGACCGACGAGGTGCATGCGCTGTCCATGAAGACCTACTCCCCGGCAGAATGGGCGAATGCCCCGTCTGAGTGATCATCATTTCATAGCTGTTGGCGCTTGCCCCACAAGGGCTGGAGCCTGATTTCTTCAAATACTCTGATTCAAGGCTCCCACGCCATGGACAAACTCCTCATCCGCGGTGGCCGTGCCTTGCACGGTGAAGTGCACATCTCCGGCGCCAAGAACGCCGCCCTGCCAGAACTGTGCGCCGCCCTGCTGACCGCCCAGCCCGTCACCCTGCACAACGTGCCACGTCTGCAGGACGTGAACACCATGCTCAAGCTGATTCGCAACATGGGCGTGACGGCCGAGCGCGACGAGCATGGCACCGTGCAGCTGAATGCCGGTGCGCTGAACAACCCCGAAGCCCCGTACGAGCTGGTCAAGACCATGCGCGCCTCGGTGCTGGCCCTGGGCCCGCTGCTGGCGCGCTTTGGCCGCGCCAAGGTGTCGCTGCCCGGTGGTTGCGCCATCGGCTCGCGCCCTGTGGACCAGCACATCAAGGGCCTGCAGGCCATGGGTGCGCTGATTAGCGTGGAAAACGGCTACATGCACGCCAGCCTGCCCGCGGGCTGGACGCGGCTGAAGGGCGCGCACATCACCACCGACATGGTGACCGTGACCGGCACGGAAAACTTCCTGATGGCCGCGGCGCTGGCCGAGGGCGAGACGGTGCTGGAAAACGCCGCCATGGAGCCCGAAATCACCGATCTGGCCGAAATGCTGATCAAGATGGGCGCGCAGATCAGCGGCCACGGCACCAGCCGCATCGTGATCCGCGGTGTGGACGCGCTGCACGGCTGTGAACACGCCGTGGTGGCTGACCGCATCGAGGCCGGCACCTTCCTGTGCGCCGTGGCGGCCACGGGCGGCGAGGCGTTCCTGCGCCACGGCCGTGCCGACCACCTGGGCGCCGTCATCGACAAGCTGGTGGACGCCGGTGCGCAGGTGCAGGCCGAGGACGGTGGCATCCGCATCCGCAGCCAGGGCCGCCTGAAGGCGCAGAGCTTCCGCACCACGAATACCCGGGTTTCCCGACCGACATGCAGGCGCAGTTCATGGCGCTGAACCTGGTGGCCGAGGGCACCAGCACGGTCACCGAGACGATTTTTGAAAACCGCTTCATGCACGTCAACGAGATGCTGCGCCTGGGTGCGCACATCACCACCGACGGCCGCCTGGCGACCGTGGTCGGCGGCGTGCCCCTGAGCGGTGCCACTGTGATGGCCACGGACCTGCGCGCCTCGGCCAGCCTGGTGATCGCCGGCCTGGTGGCCAAGGGCGAGACCCTGGTGGACCGCATCTACCACCTGGACCGTGGCTACGACTGCATGGAAGCCAAGCTGCGCGGCCTGGGCGCCGATATTGAAAGAGTGTCGCAATGAGCATCACCATCGCCCTGTCCAAGGGCCGCATCTTCGAAGAAACCGTGCCCCTGCTGGCCGCGGCCGGCATCGTGGTCACGGAAGACGTGGACAAGTCGCGCAAGCTGATTTTCGACACCACCAACCCCGAGGTGCGGGTGGTGCTGGTGCGCGCCTCCGACGTGCCGGTGTACGTGCAGTACGGCGGTGCGGACCTGGGCGTGTCGGGCCTGGACTCGCTGATCGAGCACGGCGGCCAGGGCCTGTACCAGCCGCTGGACCTGCAGATCGCCAAGTGCCGCGTCAGCGTGGCCGTGCGCAAGGGCTTTGACTACCAGCACGCCGTCAAGCAGGGCGCACGCCTGAAGGTGGCCACCAAGTACTCCACGATCGCGCGCGACTTCTTTGCCGAAAAAGGCGTGCACGTGGACATGATCAAGCTCTACGGCTCCATGGAGCTGGCGCCGCTGACCGGCATGGCCGATGCCATCGTCGACCTGGTGTCCACCGGCAACACGCTCAAGGCCAACGACCTGGTCGAGGTCGAACCCATCATGGACATCAGCTCGCGCCTGGTGGTCAACCAGGCCTCGCTCAAGCTCAAGCAGCGGACCCTGCGCCCCATCCTCGATGCCTTCGCGCAGGCGGTTGCCGCCAAGAACCCCTGATTCCCTTTCCCCACTGTCACCGTCCAAGCACTATGGAAATCGCAGCTACTCCCCTCCGTCTGTCCACCGCGGATGCCAATTTCGAGCATGATTTTGCGCAGCGCCTGCATTGGTCGGCCGACACGGATGCTGCGATCGAGCAGCGCGTGGCCGACATCCTGGCCGACGTGCAGCAACGCGGCGATGCCGCTGTGCTGGAATACACCGCGCGCTTCGACGGCCTGCCTGCCGACGGCATGGCCGCGCTGGAGTTGAACCAGGCGGAACTGAAGGCCGCCTTCGACAGCCTGCCCGCCGTGCAGCGCGAGGCCTTGGAGTCCGCCGCGCGCCGCGTGCGCAGCTACCACGAGGCGCAGAAGAAGGCCAACGGCGAAAGCTGGAGCTACCGCGACGAGGACGGCACCTTGCTGGGCCAGAAGGTCACGCCGCTGGACCGCGTGGGCATCTACGTGCCCGGCGGCAAGGCGGCCTACCCCTCCAGCGTGCTGATGAACGCCATCCCGGCCCATGTGGCCGGTGTGCCCGAGATCATCATGGTCGTGCCCACCCCCAAGGGCGAGAAGAACGCGCTGGTGCTGGCCGCCGCCTATGTGGCCGGCGTCACCCGCGCCTTCACCATCGGGGGGGCCCAGGCCGTGGCGGCCCTGGCCTACGGCACGGCCACCGTGCCCAAGGTGGACAAGATCACCGGCCCCGGCAACGCCTACGTGGCCAGCGCCAAGAAGCGCGTGTTTGGCCTGGTCGGCATCGACATGATTGCCGGCCCCTCGGAAATTCTGGTGCTGGCCGATGGCAGCACGCCGCCCGAATGGGTGGCCATGGACCTATTCAGCCAGGCCGAGCACGACGAGCTGGCCCAGTCCATCCTGCTGTGCCCCGATGCCGCCTACATCGACGCGGTGCAGGCCGCCATCGACCGCCTGCTGCCCGAGATGCCCCGCCAGGCCATCATCGCCAAGAGCCTCAACGACCGTGGCGCACTGATCCTGACGCGCGACATGGACGAGGCCTGCGCCATCTCCAACCGCATCGCGCCCGAACACCTGGAAGTCTCCAGCAACGATCCGCACCGCTGGGAGCCGGCGCTCAAGCACGCCGGCGCCATCTTCCTGGGGGCCTACACCAGCGAATCGCTGGGCGACTACTGCGCCGGCCCCAACCACGTGCTGCCCACCAGCGGCACGGCGCGTTTCTCCTCGCCCCTGGGGGTCTACGACTTCCAGAAGCGCAGCAGCCTGATCGAAGTCAGTGAGCAGGGCGCCCAGGTGCTGGGCCAGATCGCCTCGGTGCTGGCGCATGGCGAGGGCCTGCAGGGCCACGCCCGTGCCGCCGAGATGCGTTTGAAATAAAACGCGCGCCGCAAGGTGTGTCCCAGCCGTGGCAGGTCCACGGCTTTTTTTCGCCCGTTCGGTGGTGGCTGGCACGCACGCTGCGCCCGCGTGTCCCACAGCTGCCTACCGTCGCGCGGCATCTGCCATCCGCCTGGCGGCTGCGCGCCGCCTCCAGCGACCGCCAGGGGACTCGCCAGCCTCTGTCCGCTTATGTCGGCGTACCACTGCCGGGTGGCAGCAGCACCCAGCGCACCAGGGCCGGCGCTTGCCTCTGCGCACCCAGGTACAGCCGGGCGGGGCCCGGGCAGTACAGGCGCTGGCCGGCTTCGGCAAACCGGTCGTTCAGCAGGTCTTGCTGCGTGAGCCACAGCCGGCCCTGCTGGCATTCCAGCACCGCCATCCGGCCTTTGGGAATTCGCAAGGCCTGCACCGTACCGGCTGCCTGCAAAGGCATAGGCTTCCAGGGCGGTGCTGGGGTGCAGGGTTCGGGGCCCAACCCGCCATCCCCACCGCCTGCCGGTGCCATGGGTGACGTGTGTCGGGTTGCGCGGGAGGGGAGGTGGATCGCATACATGCCGCCACTGTCGGGCAAGGCCACGGGCGGCAACAGCCGCAGTCCGGCGTGAAGCGGGCCGGTACAGGCGCAGGGCCTGGGCCTTCTGTGCTGCATGGCAGGCGGGGTATCTGTACTGTCGGCGGTGGCCGGGGGGGGTACAGAATGCCGGCATGAATTCCGCTGCCTCCCTTCCGTTGTATCTGCAGATTGCCGAACCCCTGGCCCAGTGCATACGCCAGGGCACCCTGGCGCGCGGTGACAAGCTGCCTTCGGTGCGGGCGCTGGCGCGCCAGCATGGCGTGGCACAGACCACGGTGGTGCAGGCCTTCCACTGGCTGGAAGATGCGCAACTGATCACGGCCCGCCCGCGCTCGGGCTTCTATGTGGCAGCGCGCCCGGCCCAGCTGCCGGAGCCCAGCACGGTCCAGCCCCTGCGCCGGCCGCGCGCGCTGTCCAAGGACTGGCTGGGGCAGCGTGTGCTGGGGCGCAAGCAGCCCGAGGGCATGCTGTCGTTCAGCAGCGGCACCCCGGGGCCGGACTTGCTGCAGACCGACCGCGTGCGCCGGGCCGTCACGCGCGCCGTGCAGCAGCACCGCCATCTGCTGTCCACCTACCCGGATGCCAGCGGCCACGAAGACGCACGCCGCGCCCTGGCCCGCTATGCGGTGGGCCTGGGGTGCAGCCTGGACCCGGAGCGCATCGTCATCACCGGGGGCTGCATGGACAGCGTGGCCCTGTGCCTGCGGGCGGTGACCCAGCCGGGCGACGTGGTGGCGCTGGAGTCGCCCACGCATTTTTCGTTTCTGGAGGTGCTGCAGTCGCTGCAGCTCAAGGCCCTGGAGATTCCCACGCACCCCCGCCATGGCCTGTCGGTGGACGCGCTGCAGCTGGCGCTCGACACCCAGCCGGTCAAGGCCCTGGTGCTGGTGCCCACCCTCAGCAATCCGCTGGGCAGCTGCATGCCGCAGGCCGAGCGCAAACGCCTGGTGCAGCTGGCGGCGCAGCATGGGCTGCCGGTGATCGAAGATGCCATCTATGCCGATCTGGCCGAGGGCGATGCCATGCGCCGCACGCTCAAATCCTATGACAGCAGCGGCCAGGTGATGCTGTGCCATTCCTTTTCCAAGACGCTGGCGCCGGGCCTGCGCCTGGGCTGGCTGGAGGCCGGACGCTGGACGGCGCAGGTGCGCCACATCAAGGAAATGCAGGCCGGAGGCCAGTCGGCCGTGCTGGAGCTGGCGCTGGCCGACCTGATCACCCAGGCCGGCCACCATGCCGCCATGCGCCAGTTGCGCGCCGCGATTGCGGTGCGCGTGGACCAGGCGCGGCAGGTGATTGCCCAGTGTTTTCCGGCGGGCACACGGGTCAGCGATCCGCCGGGCGGGCTGCTGCTGTGGCTGGAGCTGCCGCAGGGCGTGGGCGCCGTGCAACTGCACGAAGCCTGTTTGGCCGAGCAGATCCTGATCCCGCCCGGGCGGCTGTTCGGTGCGGCCGGGCGTTTTCCGCAGGGCGTGCGGATTGGCCTGGGAGGCGACTGGACGGCGCAACATCTCGACGCCTTGCGCCGCGTGGGCGAGATTGCCCGGCATTTGCTGCGTAGCGCGGGCACGGTTTGACGGTGATCTGCTGTCACACGAATTTCGTGCAACACGAATTTCGTGTACGATGGGCGGCATGAAGAACGTCACCATCACCGTGGAAGACAGCGTGCTCGACTGGGCGCGCATCGAGGCAGCACGGCGCGGCACCAGTGTCTCGCGCATGCTGGGTGACTTCATGGCCGAGATGATGCAGCGCGAGGACGCCTACGAGCGCGCCTACCTGGCCTGGCGCACGGACGAGCGCAGCTGGCAGCAGGGCGCCCAGGCGCCTGCAAAATCCGTAGCGCGCAGCGCAAGCAGTCAGCGTGCTGCAGGCCAAAAAGATGCCAAATCCACCGCCCTGGGGGATGCCGCATGAACCCGGTGTTCGTCGATACCTCGGTCCTGATCGCGGTGGAGAACGTGGGCGGCGGCGCGCTGTATGCCGCCACGCTGGACTGGCTGGACCTGCTGTGGCGCCGCCGCAGCGGCCGCACCAGCTACCAGGCCCTGGTGGAGTTCTACGACCAGGTGACCACCGCCCCCCAACCCATGTCGCAGGGCGATGCGCGCGCGGCCATACGCCGCTACCAGACCTGGACCCCCTGGAAAACCGACAGCGCCACGCTGGAGACCGCGTGGGCCGTGCAGGCCCGCCACCAGCTCGACTTCGGCGATTGCCTGGCCGTGGCCTGCGCCCAGCACAGTGGCTGCGCGCAGATGCTGAGCCTGCACCTGCCGCATGGCGCGGAATTTGGCGGCGTGACCGTGGTGCACCCGCTGCAGCAGGCCGCACCGGCCGTGGAAGGAGCCTGAGCGCCCCCAGACCATGGCAGCCCGTGCCATGCCGGCCAACGCAGGTTCCCGCAAGAAAGTAAGACGATGACAGTGCCAGAGACCCAGCAACGAGCCATGCAACGCATTCGCGCCGATGTGCGCGCCATGTCGGCCTACCACGTGCAGCCCGCCCAGGGCCTGCTGAAGATGGACACCATGGAGAACCCCTTCCGCCTGCCGGCTGCGCTGCAGCAGGCGCTGGGCGCGCGCCTGGGCGCACTCGAGATCAACCGCTACCCTGGCGAGCGCCTGGACGTCCTCAAGCAGATGCTGGCCGACTACGCTGGCGCGCCCGTCGGCAGCGCCGTGCTGCTGGGCAATGGCTCGGACGAAATCATCACCCTGCTGGCGCTGGCCACGGCCCAGCCCACCGCGGGCGGCCGCGCCACCATGCTGGCGCCCATGCCCGGCTTCGTGATGTACCCGCTGAGCGCCCAGTTGCAGGGCCTGGACTTCGTGGGCGTGAACCTGACGCCGGATTTCGAGCTGGACCTGCCCGCCCTGCAGGCGGCGATTGCGCAGCACCGGCCCGCCATCACCTACATCGCCTACCCCAACAACCCCACGGCCACGCTGTGGCCCGAAGACCAGGTGCAGGCGGTGATCGACGCCGTCGGCGCCATCGGCGGCCTGGTGGTCATGGACGAGGCCTACCAGCCGTTTGCCAGCCGCAGCTGGATCCGCAACATGCAGGCCGACCCGGCGCGCAACGCCCACGTGCTGCTGATGCGCACGCTGTCCAAGTTCGGCCTGGCCGGCGCGCGCCTGGGCTACCTGATCGGCCCCGCCGCCCTGGTCAACGAGCTGGACAAGGTGCGCCCGCCCTACAACATCAGCGTGCTGAACTGCGAAACCGCCATCTTTGCACTGGAACACGCCGCGCTGTACGCTGAGCAGGCCGCCACCATCCGTGCCGAGCGCCAGCCGCTGATTGACGCCCTGACCGCGCTGGACGGCGTGGACAAGGTCTGGCCGTCCGAAGCCAACATGGTGCTGCTGCGCGTGCGCAATGCCGCCGCCGCGCAGGCCGCCATGAAGGCCCGGGGCGTGCTGGTGAAGAATGTCTCGGCCATGCACCCGCTGCTGGCCAACTGCCTGCGTCTGACCGTGGGCACCCGTGAAGAAAATGCCCAGATGCTGGCAGCCCTGAAGGAATCGTTATGAGCAACGCCCTCGTGCCCTCCACCGCCCCCGCCACCGCCGAGGGCCACCACCCCCGCGTCGCCGAAGTGCAGCGCAATACCGCCGAAACCCGCGTGCAGGTGCGCGTGGACCTCGACGGCAGCGGCAAGGCGCGGCTGAACTCCGGCATCGGCTTTCTGGACCACATGCTGGACCAGATCGCGCGCCACGGCCTGATCGACCTGGACATCGAGTGTGCGGGCGACCTGCACATCGATGGCCACCACACCGTGGAAGACATCGGCATCACCCTGGGCCAGGCCTTTGCCAAAGCCGTGGGCGACAAGAAGGGCATCCGCCGCTACGGCCATGCCTACGTGCCGTTGGACGAGGCCCTGAGCCGCGTGGTGATCGACTTCTCGGGCCGCCCTGGCCTGCACCTGGACTGCAAGTTCACCGCCGGCCGCATCGGCGAGCTGGACACGCAGCTGGTCTACGAGTTCTTCCAGGGCTTCGTGAACCACGCTGGGGTGACGCTGCACATCGACAACCTCAAGGGCTTCAACGCCCACCACCAGTGCGAGACCATCTTCAAGGCCTTCGCCCGGGCCCTGCGCTTTGCGCTGGAGCGCGACGAGCGCATGGCCGGCGTGATCCCCTCGACCAAGGGCAGTCTCTGAACAATGTGAGCGGCTTGCGCTGGTGAAACCTGGGTTTCCAAGCCAAAGCCTGCTGAAAACCAGCAACAACCAGCGCAAAGTGCTATGAGTTCCATGAACAACACCGTGGCCGTGGTCGATTACGAAATGGGCAACCTGCGCTCGGTCTCGCAGGCCGTGCTGCATGCGGCCGCCGGGACCGACGTGCGCGTCATCGTCACCCAGGACCCGGCCGAGGTGCGCGCCGCCGGCCGCATCGTGCTGCCTGGCCAGGGCGCCATGCGCGACTGCATGGCCGCGCTGAAGGCCTCGGGCCTGCAGGCGGCGGTGCTGGAAGCCGCCGCCACCAAGCCGCTGTTCGGCGTGTGCGTGGGTATGCAGATGCTGCTGGACCACAGCGAAGAGGGCGACACCCCGGCGCTGGGCCTGATCCCCGGGGTGGTGCGCCGCTTTGACCTGGTCGGCCGCACCCAGCCCGACGGCAGCCGCTACAAGGTGCCGCAGATGGGCTGGAACCAGGTCGTGCCCACAGCCCCCGGCGGCGTGCGCCATGCCATGTGGGACGGCATCCCCGATGGGGCCTACTTCTACTTTGTGCACAGCTTTTATGCGCAACCCGCTGACGCCGCGCATTGCGCCGCTGAGACAGATTACGGGGGGCGGTTTGCATCCGCCATCGCACGCGATAAGATTTTTGCCACGCAGTTCCACCCCGAGAAGAGCGCAGACCACGGCATCCAGCTGTACCGCAACTTCCTGCACTGGAACCCGTAAGCACCGATTTCTTCAACCCTGGCCACTTCACCCTGAGGCCAACTCTTAGGCAAAGCCCTTAGCCCATCATGCTGCTGATTCCCGCCATCGACCTCAAAGACGGCCAATGCGTCCGACTCAAACAAGGTGACATGGACCAATCCACCACGTTCGGTGACCCTGCTGACATGGCCCGCAAGTGGCTGGAAGCCGGCGCCCGCCGTCTGCACCTGGTGGACCTGAACGGTGCCTTTGCCGGACAGCCCAAGAATCTGGCGGCCATCAAGGCGATCCTGAAGGCCGTGGACGGTGAAATCCCCGTGCAGCTGGGTGGCGGCATCCGCGACCTGGACACCATCGAGAAGTACCTCGACGCGGGCCTGGAGTACGTCATCATCGGCACCGCCGCGGTGAAGAACCCCGGCTTCCTGCAGGACGCCTGCAGCGCCTTTGGCGGCCACATCATCGTCGGCCTGGATGCCAAGGACGGCAAGGTCGCCGTTGACGGCTGGAGCAAGCTGACCGGCCAGGACGTGATCCCCACGGCCAAGCGCTTCGAGGACTGGGGCGTGGAATCCATCATCTACACCGACATCGGCCGCGACGGCATGCTGTCGGGCATCAACATCGACGCCACGGTCAAGCTGGCGCAGTCGGTGCGCATTCCTGTGATCGCCTCGGGCGGCCTGGCCAGCATCCAGGACATCGAAGCCCTGTGCGCCGTCGAGGACGAGGGCATCGAGGGCGTGATCTGCGGCCGTGCCAT
Source organism: Comamonas sp. GCA5 (assembly GCF_036541385.1). Classification (NCBI taxonomy): domain Bacteria; kingdom Pseudomonadati; phylum Pseudomonadota; class Betaproteobacteria; order Burkholderiales; family Comamonadaceae; genus Comamonas; species Comamonas sp. GCA5. The sequence goes on from NZ_JAZHFR010000001.1 coordinate 90,016, forward strand.
CTACACCGGTGACCTGGACTTTGCCGCGGGCCAGAAGCTGGCCGACCAGCTCAACGGTGGCGACGAAGAAGACGCCGGATGAACCCGTCCCCCGCCGCGCGCGAAGTCTGGCGCGGCCTGCGCTGCACGCGCATCACCCTGCCCCATGGCGACAGCGTGCGGGTGTCTGATTTCGGCGCCCAGGTGCTGTCCTGGAACGCCCGGGGGCAGGAGCGCATGTTCCTGTCCGAGCGCGCTGTGCTGGATGGCACGGCCGCCATCCGGGGCGGTGTGCCTGTGTGCTTTCCCCAGTTCAACCAGCGCGGCCCGCTGCCCAAGCATGGCCTGGCGCGGCGGACCACCTGGGACTGGCTGGGGGCCGAGGTGCAGGGCCATGCCGTCACCGCGCGCTGGCAGTGGGCGGCCGCCGCGCCGCTGCACCCGGACTTTCCCCATGCCCTGCAGGCCGAGTTGGCGGTGACGCTGTTACCCGACACTCTGCAGATCACGCTGTCGGCCACCAACACCGGCAGCACCGCCTTGGCCTTCACCGGCGCGCTGCACACCTACCTGGCCGTGCAGGGGGCCGACATCGCCGCCCTGCACGGCCTGGACGGCGCGGCCTGCTGGGATGCGGCCCACCACTTTGCACCGCAGGTGCAGGCCGGCGCCGTGGCGCTGGGCGCCGAGGTGGACCGCGTCTACGCCCGCCCCGCCCAGCCGCTGGAGCTGCGCGATGCGGCCGGCACGCTGCGCATCCACCAGGATGCGGCCTGGCCCGAGACCGTGGTCTGGAACCCCGGCCCCGCCCTGTGCGAGACCCTGGCGGACCTGCAGGGCGCCGACTGGATGCGCATGCTGTGCGTGGAAGCCGCCGCCATCAACCAGCCCGTGGCCCTGCACCCGGGGCAGCGCTGGCAGGCGGCCCAAACTTTGCAGGTGGTCGCCTGAGGGGCGGTCGCCGGTGTTCGCTGTTCAACCGATAGAAAAAGTCTTTTCATGCTCGCCAAACGCATCATTCCTTGCTTGGACGTCACCGGGGGCCGCGTGGTCAAGGGGGTCAACTTTCTGGAACTGCGCGACGCGGGCGACCCGGTGGAGATCGCCGCGCGCTACAACGCCCAGGGTGCGGACGAGCTGACCTTCCTGGACATCACCGCCACCAGCGACGGGCGCGACCTGATCCTGCCCATCATCGAAGCCGTGGCCAGCCAGGTCTTCATCCCGCTGACCGTGGGCGGCGGTGTGCGCAGCGTGGAAGACGTACGCCGCCTGCTGAACGCGGGGGCGGACAAGACCAGCTTCAACTCCGCCGCCATCGCCAACCCCGACACCATCAACGCCTGCAGCGACAAGTACGGCGCGCAGTGCATCGTCGTGGCCATCGACGCCAAGCGCCGCACGCCCGAGGACGAGCAGCGCATCGGCCCCGGCGGCACGCCCATGGGCCCGGGCTGGGACGTGTACAGCCACGGCGGGCGCAAGAACGTGGGCCTGGACGTGGTGCGCTGGGCCACCGAGATGGCGCAGCGCGGCGCCGGTGAGATCTTGCTGACCAGCATGGACAAGGACGGCACCAAGAGCGGGTTCGACCTGGCGCTGACTCGCGCGGTGAGCGATGCCGTGGGCGTGCCCGTGATCGCCTCGGGCGGCGTGGGCACCCTGGACCACCTGGCCGACGGCGTGCAGCAGGGCGGCGCCGATGCGGTGCTGGCCGCCAGCATCTTCCACTATGGCGAATACACGGTGCAGCAGGCCAAGCAGCGCATGCGCGAGCGTGGCATTCCCGTGCGCCTGTGAGTGGGGCGGCCCTGCCGGAGGCTGGGCGGCAGCGTGCGGCGGCGGCGATGGATGCCGCAGGTGCCGGGTCCGCAACGCTCCACGGTGGCGCGCGGCGGCATCACTGTTGAAATAAATGAGCGGCTGGCGCTGGTTCTATCAGTGTTGGCCATGGATTAATCGTTGAAAGTGGCTGCCTGCCTGCGCAGGCAGCTATACAAACAGGAATGACTATGAGCTGGCTCGACCAAGTCAAATGGGACGCCCAGGGCCTGGTGCCCGTGATTGCACAGGAACAGGCCACGGGCGACGTGGTGATGTTCGCCTGGATGAACCGCGAGGCGCTGCAGCAGACGGCCGAGCTGGGCCGCGCCGTGTACTTCAGCCGCTCGCGCAACAAGCTGTGGGCCAAGGGCGAGGAGTCCGGCCATGTGCAGACCTTGCACGAGCTGCGCATCGACTGCGACAACGACGTCATCCTGCTCAAGATCACCCAGCAGGGCCACACGCCCGGCATCGCCTGCCACACCGGCCGCCACTCGTGCTTCTACAGCGTGCTGCGGGACGGCCAGTGGGTGGCCATCGATCCGGTCTTGAAAGATCCTGCCTCCATCTACAAATAAGCACCATGTCTGCACACAACCCTGCATCGGTCGAAGGCGCGCTGGCGCGTCTTGCGGCCGTCATCGAAAGCCGTAAAACTGTGAACGGCGGCGACCCCGACAAAAGCTATGTCGCGCGCCTGCTGCACAAGGGCCCCGACGCCTTTCTGAAGAAGATCGGCGAAGAGGCCACCGAGGTGGTCATGGCCGCCAAGGACGTGGACCATGGCGCCGACAAGGGCAAGCTGCTGTACGAGGTGGCGGATCTGTGGTTCCACTCCATGATTGCCCTGTCGCACTACGGGCTGACGCCCGCCGACGTCGTGGCCGAGCTGGAGCGCCGTGAAGGCACCAGCGGGCTGGAGGAAAAGGCTTTGCGCAAGGCCCAGGCACGGGCCGCGCAGGAAGGACACAGCGAGTGAACGATGACATCGTCGAAGTCCGCGCGGTCGACAAGGCCACGCTCGATGGCCTCAACGCCTGGGGCTGGGTCAGCTACCTGCTGCACCTGATCGTTGCGATTGCGGCGGTGGTGCCCGGGGCGCAGGTCAGCGTGGCGGTGCTGCTGATCGCGCTGGTCATCGACCTGGTCAAGCGCCCGGACGCCAGCGGCACCTGGCACGCCTCGCATTTCGCCTGGCGCATCCGCAGCGTGCTGTGGGCTGGCGTGCTGTACGTGCTCACCGCCCCGCTGTGGTTGTTGTTCTTCGTGCCCGGCTGGATCGCCTGGTGCGTGATCTCGCTGTGGTTCCTCTACCGCATCGTGCGCGGCATGGTCGCCATGAACCAGCAAGAGGCCCTGCCGCGCTGAGCGGCCATGGCCCAAGACCCCCGCCACCCATGAGCACCTCCCCCCCACAAGGACTGAATCTGGCGCTGCAGGGCGGGGGCTCGCATGGGGCCTTCACCTGGGGCGTGCTGGACGCGCTGCTGGAGGACGGGGGCTTTTGCTTTCCCGGCATCAGCGGCACCAGTGCCGGCGCCATGAACGCCGTGGCCGTGGCCCAGGGTTTTGCCACGGCCGCCCTGCAACACCCGGAGGACGACGCGGCCCGCCATGCGGCCGGCTGCAGCGCTGCGCGCAACGCCTTGCGCAAGCTGTGGGAGGGCGTGGGGGCCATGGGCAGCTTCACGCTGGGGGTGCCGGTGGCCAGCAACCCGCTGATGGGCATGATGTCGCAGTTCCTGTCGCCCTACCAGACCAACCCGCTGGACATCAATCCCTTGCGCCGGCTGCTGGAGCTGACGGTTGACTTCGCCCAGCTGCGCGCGGCCCTGTCGCACCCGGGCATGCCGCGGCTGTTTGTCTGCGCCACCAATGTGCGCACGGGCAAGGGCGAGATCTTCAGCGGCGAGCGCCTCAGCGCCGACGCTATCATGGCCTCGGCTTGCCTGCCGCAGCTGTACCAGGCGGTCGAGATCGACGGGCAGTACTACTGGGACGGCGGCTTTTCGGGCAACCCGGCCCTGTACCCGCTGATCTACCGCACCGACTGCCGCGACATGCTGCTGGTGCAGATCAACCCGATCGAGCACCATGAGCTGCCCGAGACGGCGGGCGACATCATGGAGCGCATGAACGAGGTGATGTTCAACGCCGGCCTGCTCAGCGAGCTGCGCGCCATCGACTTCGTGCGCCGCCTGCTGGCCGAGGGCCGCCTGGATGCCACGCGCTACAAGAGCGTGCTGATGCACCGCATCGACGGCGGCGCGGCCCTGAGCCACTTTGGCGCGGCCAGCAAATCGCGCGTGGACATGGGCTTCCTGCTGAAATTGTTTGCGCTGGGGCGCGCCCAGGGCCAGCAATGGGTGCATGATCACCGCCAGGACGTGGGCGTGCGCGAGACCCTGCAGATTGTGGACAATCCCTGACCGTGCACCCCGCACGCCCTGCACCTTCACCGAGAACCGAGAGTTGAGCCTTTGATGACCGAGCCCGCACTGACTGCGCACGACCCGAACTGCCTTTTCTGCAAGATCACCGCTGGCCAGATCCCCAGCCGCAAAGTGTACGAAGACGACACGCTGTTCGCCTTCCACGACATCCGCCCTGCGGCCCCGGTGCATTTCCTGATCGTGCCCAAGCAGCACATCCCCTCGATGGCCCAGGTCCGTCCGAGCGAGGAAGCCCTGCTGGGCAAGATGATGGCCCTGGCGCCCCAGCTGGCGCTGGAGCAGGGCTGCAACCCCTATCCCGAGGGCGGCTTCCGCATCGTGGTCAACACCGGGACCGAAGGCGGCCAGGAAGTGCACCACCTGCACCTGCACGTGATGGGTGGCCCCCGCCCCTGGAAGCACGGCTGATCGATTGCTGACACTGGATGACGGCGCGGCCTGCACCCGGGTGTTCTAAGGCCATCTGCGGCGCCAAGTTGCAGCCGCCCGTCTAAAATGACTTGTATTCGTTAGGAGAAATCTCATGGGAACGTTTTCCGTCTGGCACTGGCTGATCGTGCTGCTGATCGTGGTTTTGGTGTTCGGCACCAAGAAGCTCAAGAACCTGGGCGGTGACCTGGGGAGCGCTGTCAAGGGCTTCAAGGACGGCATGAAGGACGGCACCGCTGGTGACGCCACCGCCGACAAGGCCGCCGTGGCAGACCAGACCAAGGCCGATAAGAACACCATCGACGTCGACGCCAAGCAAAAGAGCTGATGCTTGAACATGGCTGCAAGCACCGACCAGGGGCGTTGGCATGATTGACATCGGGATCTCGAAGTTGGCGTTGATCGGCGCGGTGGCCCTGGTGGTCATCGGGCCTGAGAAGCTGCCGCGCGTGGCCCGCACGGTGGGTACCTTGCTGGGCAAGGCGCAGCGCTATGTGTCCGATGTCAAGGCCGAAGTCAACCGCTCCATGGAGCTCGACGAGCTCAAGAAGATGAAGGAGTCGGTGGAGACGGCGGCGCGCGATGTCGAGCAGACGGTGCACACGGCCTCCAGCGATTTTGAGAAAGACTGGCGCGAGGCCACCGATTTCGCCTCGGACTACGACAGCGGCACGTCGACCAGCGACTACGGCAGCTACGACAGCCGCAGTGCCGTGGCGCCGGTGTACAAGAATCCGGGCAAGAATTTCCGCCTCAAGCGCGGCGCCGTGCCGCGCTGGTACAAGGCGCGCGCCGGCGTGCGCACGCACGTGCAGTCGGGCGCTGCCCGGGTGGCACGCTTCAAGCCCAAGCGCTGAGCGCGGGTGTGGTGACGCAGCGCAGGGCCTGCCGCCGTGCGCTGCGGCTTTCTTTCCTGAATGGCCGGGCTGCGCAGCCCGGCGCTTTTTCCGACCATGTCTGACAAATCCACCAAAGACGACGAGCTGGCAGGCACCGAGCAGCCCTTTGTGCAGCACCTGATGGAGCTGCGGGACCGCCTGTTGTACTGCATTTACGGGATTGCCCTGGCGGTCGCGGTACTGGCGGTCTGGCCCGGACCGAACGGGCTGATCGATTTCATTGCCCACCCCATCAAGGCGCACATGCCGCCCGATGCCAAGCTGATTGCCGTGGGCGTGTTCTCGCCGTTCTTCGTGCCGCTGAAGGTGTTGATGATGGTGGGCATCCTGTCGGTGCTGCCCTGGATCATGTACCAGCTGTGGGCCTTCGTGGCGCCCGGCCTGTACACCCATGAAAAGAAGTTTGCCCTGCCGCTGATCGTGTTCGGCAGCCTGCTGGCCTACCTGGGCATCGCCTTCGTGCAGTTCTTCGTGCTGGACAAGATGTTCGGTTTCATCCAGGGCTTCACGCCCGAGAGCGTGGCAGCCACGCCCGACATCGCCTCGTACGTCGAGGCCATCCTGTCGCTGTACCTGGCCTTCGGCATGGCCTTCCAGGTGCCCATCGTGGTGATGCTGCTGGTGCGTTTCGGCATCGTGGACATCGCCAAGCTCAAGAGCTTCCGTGGCTACTTCATCGTGCTGGCCTTCGTCGTGGCCGCCGTGGTGACGCCGCCCGACGTGATCTCGCAGCTGGCGCTGGCCATCCCGATGTGCGTGCTGTACGAGGTCGGTATTGTCGCCGCCGGCTGGTTCGCCAAGTCGTCCAAGAAGCCCGAGGACGACGAGGCCGAAGCGGCCACGGACTGATTCCTTACCCACCCTTGGTGGGGATGCAAAAAGCCCGCCCACCTGGATGGTGGGCGGGCTTTTTTGTGGGCGGATGCTGTCTGAAAAAGGAGCGCTGGGCGCTGGTATTCAGAGGTCTTCCAAGTGTTTTGTGGTGGAAATGGCCTGCCGGCAAGCGGCAGGCGCTCTGCTTTTTGAATGCAGTCTCAGCGGCGGGCGCGTTGCGGTGCCGGGCGCACGCCGGGGGTGATGCTCAGCGTGGTCTCGCTGCCATTGCGCAGCACGGCAAACTCCGCCACCTGGCCGGGGGGCAGGGCGGCCACGGCGGTCATCATCTCAGCCACATTGCGCACGACCTGGCCCTGGACGGCGGTGATCACGTCCCCGGGCAGCATCCCGGCGCGCGCGGCCGGTGCGTCCTGCAGCACGCCGGTGATGATCACGCCCTGGGAGGCCTTGGCGCCAAAGGTTTCGGCCAGCTCCGGCGACAGCTCGTTGGGCTCCACGCCAATCCAGCCGCGCGTGACCTTGCCGTCCTTGACGAGCCCGTCCAGCACCAGCTTGGCGATGGAGACGGGGATGGCAAAGCCGATGCCCATGCTGCCGCCCGAGCGCGAGTAGATGGCGGTGTTGATGCCCAGCAGGTTGCCGTTCACATCCACCAGCGCGCCGCCGGAGTTGCCGGGGTTGATGGCCGCATCGGTCTGGATGAAGTTCTCGAAGGTGTTTATGCCCAGCTCCTTGCGGCCCAGGGCGCTGACGATGCCGCTGGTCACGGTCTGGCCCACGCCAAACGGGTTGCCGATGGCCAGCACCGTGTCGCCGACCACGGCGTGGTCCGAGTTGCCCAGGACGATGACGGGCAGCTTGTCCAGCTCCACCTTCAGCACGGCCAGGTCGGTCTCGGGGTCGGTGCCGATGATGCTGGCGTTGGCCATGCGACCATCGGCCAGGGTCACGGCGATCTGGTCGGCGCCTTCGACCACGTGGTTGTTGGTCAGGATGTAGCCCGCCGGGCTGACGATGACGCCGCTGCCCAGGCCGGTCTGCTGCTGTGGGCCGACATCTCCGAAGAAGAACTGGAACCAGGGGTCGTTGCTGCGCGGGTGGCGCACTTCCTTGCTGGTGTTGATGCTGACCACGGCCGGCATGGCCTTCTGGGCCGCGGCGGCCAGGCTACCGGGGGCGAATTCGGTGCGCGGTTCGGAGGGCGCCTCCAGCAGGGAGATGCCGGCGCGGCTGTAGGTGGCGCCGCGCTGCAGCCAGCTGGGCTGCAGGGTCGCCACGATGAAATAGGCGGCCAGCAGGACGGTGACAGTCTGGGAGAACAAGAGCCAGTAACGCTTCATAGCAACAGGTGGGGAGGGGCAATGGTCTGAAAGCGTACGCGCAAATGCGAAGCCTTGGCGGGCGCTCGGGTGTGGGAGGTGCCGCTTTGGGGTTGTCATCGTGAAACAAGATGAACCCCCTCTATTTTGCGAATTCGCTTCGCGAAACGCGATGTGTGGGTAAACCCTTTTGGTGCAAACCCTAGAATGTTCGATCGACTGCGCCACACTGCGTTCGTTCTTGGACGGGCACACCCGCCCGCCCGAGGAAGCCGCGGCTTCTCACCGTGAAGTTGCCAGAACCGTCCGGTCTGCCTTTAGCACCTATCCGTTGCCGTGGCTCTAGCGCTGTCTGACCAACTGAAGTTTCTGGAAAGACAACCCAATGAGTAAGCACCCGAATGCACAAGCCCACCAGGTGGCGGGCGGTGCACACCATCGTCCTTTGAACCGTGAGGACTACAAGACCCTGAGCCTGTCGGCCCTGGGCGGCACGCTGGAGTTCTATGACTTCGTCGTGTTCGTGTTCTTCGCCAACGTGATTGGCGCACTGTTCTTCCCCGCCGACCTGCCGGACTGGATGCGCCAGCTGCAGACCCTGGGCATCTTCGCCGCCGGCTACCTGGCGCGCCCCCTGGGCGGCATCATCATCGCCCACTACGGCGACAAGATCGGTCGCAAGAAGATGTTCACGCTGTCCATCTTCCTGATGGCCGTGCCCACCCTGGTCATCGGCCTGCTGCCCACCTACGAGACCCTGGGCATCGTGGCGCCCCTGCTGCTGCTGCTGATGCGCGTGCTGCAAGGCGCGGCCATCGGCGGTGAAATGCCGGGCGCCTGGGTGTTCGTGGCCGAGCACTCGCCCGCCCGCAACTACGGCCTGGCCATCGGCACGCTGACCTCGGGCATCACCGGCGGCATCTTCCTTGGCTCCATCTTCGGCGTCTGGCTCAACAGCACTTACACCCAGGCCGAAATCCACGACTGGGCCTGGCGCATGCCCTTCATTGTGGGCGGCGTGCTGGGCCTGGTGTCGGTGTACCTGCGCCGCTTCCTGCACGAAACCCCGCTGTTCAAGGACCTGCAAAAGCGCAAGGCCGCAGACGTGGAACTGCCCATCAAGACCATCCTGCGCGAGCACAAGCAGGCCTGCTGGCTGGTGGCCCTGATGACCTGGGTGCTGTCGACCGCCGTGGTGGTGGTGGTGCTGATGACGCCGTCCTACCTGCAGAAGGTGTTCCACATCGCCCCCGCCGACGCCATGACCGCCAACGCTGTGGCCACCGTCACCCTGACCCTGGGCTGCGTGTTCTGGGGCTGGCTGAACGACAAGATCGGCACCCGCTGGACCATGGTGCTGGGCTGGGGCGGCATGGCCGTGACGGCCTACCTGTTCTACCTGGGCCTGCCCGGTCAGGACACCCTGGTGGCGCGCTATGCGCTGGTGGGCTTCTTCGTCGGCTCCATCTCGCTGCTGCCCATCGTCGGCGTGCGCGCCTTCCCCGTGGCGGTGCGTTTCACCGGCCTGTCCTTTGCCTACAACATGGCCTATGCCGTGTTCGGCGGCCTGACCCCCATGCTGGTGTCCGTGTGGCAGCAGGTGGACGTGATGGCGCCCGCCCACTACGTGGCGGCCATGGGCGTGCTGGGCGCGGCCATCGGCCTGTTCTGGCCCATGGCCGCGCGCGGCTGGCAGCCCAAGGTGCAGCACGGCTGATCGGTCGTTGACCTGTGGCATGGAGGGCAGCTTCGGCTGCCCTTTTGCATGCAGGGGCCGGCCACGGCTTGGCACAATCGGCCCCATGATCCAGCGACAAGACCTTCTCGCCCATTTCGATGCCCTGCTGCAGCCCGAGCGCTTCAAGGACTACGGACCGAATGGTCTGCAGGTCGAAGGCAAGGCCGAGATCCGCCACTTCGTCAGCGGCGTCACGGCCAGCCGGGCGCTCATCGAGGCCGCGATCGCCGATGGCGCCGATGCCATCTTCGTGCACCACGGTCTGTTCTGGCGCGGCATGGACGGGCGCATCACCGGCTGGATGAAGGAACGCATCCGCCTGCTGCTGGCACACGACATCAGCCTGTTTGCCTACCACCTGCCGCTGGATGCCCACCCCGAGCTGGGCAACAACGCGCAGCTGGGCGCCCGGTTGGGCGTGCAGGCCAGCGGCAGCTTTGGCGAGCAGGCACTGGGCCTGGTGGGCGACGTGCAGTTTGCCAACGCCGACGCCCTGGCCGCCCATGTGCAGGCCGTGCTGGGTCGGCCCGTGACCTGCGTCAGCGGTGCGCCGCAACAGGTCATCCGCCGGCTGGCGTGGTGCACGGGCGGGGCCCAGGGCTTTTATGAAAGTGCCCTGGCGGCTGGCGCGGATGCCTACCTCACCGGGGAAATCTCCGAGCCCCAGGCCCACCTGGCGCGCGAGACCGGTACCACCTTCATCGCCGCCGGACACCATGCGACCGAGCGCTACGGCGCACCCGCGGTGGCGGCCCATGTGGCCGCCGCACTGGGCCTGAGCCACCGCTTCATCGAGATCGATAATCCGGCCTGAGCGTGGCGCGCCCGTATCTGGGGGGCTGGCGGTGCGGCCATCCCCAGCGGGGCGCACACCCCGCGGCGGAACGTGGCGCCATAGCTGCTGTGCCCCGCGCGCGGGTGGCTACGCAGCACTTTCACTATTTTCATAGCTGTCCGCGCATGCTGGATAAGCGCCAGAGGTTGATTTGATGTCCAACACCCACGCCATCGCCATCACCCAGGGAGATTCGGCCGGCATCGGCCCGGAGATCATTGCCAAGGCCTTTCGCGACCATGCGTCCGAGCTGCAGGGGTGTTTTGTGGCCGGGGACGTGGCCACGCTGCGCCGCGCGGCACAGGCCATCACCGGGCCGGGCCAGGCGCACCTGCCGGTGGCAGTGATCGCTGCGCCGCAAGATGCGTGGGCGGTGCCGCCGCGCTGCATCCCGGTGCTGCAGTTGCCGGACATGCCGCCCCCCGCGCCCTGGGGGCAGGTCAGCGCCCAGGCTGGTGCCGCAGCCGCGCACAGCGTGCAGTGGGCCGCGCGGGCGGCGCTGCGGGGGGAGATCGCCGCCCTGGTGACTGCGCCCCTGCACAAGGAGGCGCTGCATGCGGCCGGCGTGGATTACCCCGGCCACACCGAACTGCTGCAGGCCGAGGCCGCCGCGCACGCCGGCGTTGGGCTTGCGCAGATGCCGGTGCGCATGATGCTGGCCAACCACGAGCTGCGCACCGTGCTGGTCAGCATCCATGTCTCGCTGCGCCAGGCCATCGAGGCCGTCACCTTCGACAACGTGCTGCAGACGCTGCGCATCACCCATGATGCGCTGACGCGCATGCTGGGCCGAGCGCCGCGCATCGGCGTGGCCGGGCTGAACCCGCATGCGGGGGAAGGGGGGCTGTTCGGTCAGGAAGAATTGACCATCATCGCGCCGGCCGTGGCGGCCGCGCGGGCCGAGCAGATCGACGCACAAGGCCCGTTTGCACCCGACACCATCTTCATGCGCGCAAGGGATGTTGATGCGCGAGCAGGGGAATTCGACGTGGTGTTGGCGATGTACCACGACCAAGGGTTGATCCCGGTCAAATATTTGGGTGTTGAGCAAGGGGTGAACGTGACCCTGGGTTTGCCGCTGGTGCGCACAGCCCGGACCACGGCACAGCCTTCGATATTGCGGGCCAGGGCGTGGCCGATGCCTCCAGCCTGCTCGAAGCGGTGCGCATGGCACAGCGCCTGTCGGCGCCCTCGCAGGGCTGAACGACACAGGCCGCAGCTTGCGGTGCGGCCTGTGGGGGACGATGGGTGCAACCGCCGGACCAGCGGTGGCTGGATCAGCGGCGCAGCTGGTCGCGGATTTCGCGCAGCAGCAGCACTTCTTCCGGGGTGACTTCGGAGGTAGGCGGGGCAGCGGGCGCCTCGCGCTTCAAGCGGTTGATTTGCTTGATCATTAGGAAAATGATGAAGGCCAGGATCGCGAAATTCACCGCCACGGTGATGAAGTTGCCATAGGCAAACACCGGGATGCCGGCCGTCTTGAGGGCTGCCAGGGTGCGCGGCGTGCCGTCCGGAATGGTGCCCAGCACCACGAACAGGTTGGAGAAGTCGAGCTTGCCGAACACCAGGCCCACGACCGGCATGATGAGGTCGTTGACCACTGAGTCCACGATCTTGCCGAAGGCCCCGCCGATGATGACACCCACGGCCAGATCGATCACATTGCCCTTGATGGCGAACTCGCGAAACTCTTGCATCATCCCCATACGCCTACTCCACAAATCGGTTGAGATGCGCAATATTGCGTGATCTAACGCAAAAGTAGTGTCAGACGCGTGCTTGGATTCCTGAATTTCGCTCCGCTACAATTTCCCGATTGTCCCTATACCTAGCGATGTTTTATCGAGGATCCCCATGAGCGAAACACCTGTCGACTCCAGCAAACGGACGTGGATCATCACGTCTGCCTGCGCTGGCGCGGTAGGCGGCGTGGCAGCCGCTGTCCCCTTTGTGAGTACCTTCCAGCCTTCGGAGAAGGCCAAGGCCGCAGGTGCCGCGGTGGAGGTCGATATCTCGGCCTTGCAGCCCGGCCAGAAGATCACGGTGGAGTGGCGCGGCAAGCCAGTCTGGATCGTCAAGCGCACCAAGGAGCAGCTGGACGAGCTGGCCAGCCTGGACGCCCAGCTGGCGGATCCCGACTCGCAGCGCAAGCCTGCCGAGCTGACCCCTGCCTACGCCCGCAACACCTGGCGCTCCATCAAGCCCGAGATCCTCGTGGCCGTCGGCATCTGTTCGCACCTGGGTTGCTCGCCCACGGACAAGTTTGTGGCCGGTGCCCAACCATCCCTGCCCAGCGACTGGAAGGGCGGCTTCCTGTGTCCTTGCCACGGCTCGACCTTTGACATGGCCGGCCGTGTGTTCAAGAACAAGCCCGCGCCCGACAACCTGGAAGTGCCGCCCCACATCTACCTGTCGGAGACCAAGCTCCTGATCGGTGAAGACAAGGCTTGAGGGAGTTAAAACGACATGGCCCACGAATTCAAAGACATCGATCCCAACGCGTCCACGGGCGCCAAGGTGACGAACTGGTTCGAGAACCGTTTCCCCACGGCATTCTCGGCCTACAAGGTTCACATGTCGGAGTACTACGCTCCGAAGAACTTCAACTTCTGGTACATCTTCGGCTCGCTGGCGCTGCTGGTGCTGGTGATCCAGATCGTGACCGGCATCTTCCTGGTCATGCACTACAAGCCCGACGCTGAGAAGGCGTTCGCTTCGGTGGAATACATCATGCGGGATGTGCCCTGGGGCTGGCTGATCCGCTACATGCACTCCACAGGGGCATCGGCCTTCTTCGTGGTGGTGTACCTGCACATGTTCCGCGGTCTGCTGTACGGTTCGTACCGCAAGCCGCGCGAACTGGTCTGGATCTTCGGTTGCGCCATTTTCCTGGCGCTGATGGCCGAAGCCTTCATGGGCTACCTGCTGCCCTGGGGCCAGATGTCGTACTGGGGCGCCCAGGTGATCGTGAACCTGTTTGCCGCGATTCCCTTTGTCGGTCCTGATCTGGCAATCCTGATCCGTGGTGACTACGTGGTGGGCGATGCCACGCTGAACCGCTTCTTCAGCTTCCACGTGATCGCCGTGCCCCTGGTGCTGCTGGGTCTGGTTGTGGCGCACTTGCTGGCGCTGCACGATGTGGGTTCGAACAACCCCGATGGCGTGGAAATCAAGGCGCCCGGTGCGCCCAAGGATGCCAAGGGCAACCCCCTGGATGGCATTCCCTTCCACCCCTACTACACCGTGCACGACATCTTTGGCGTGGCTGTGTTCCTGTTCCTGTTCTCGGCTGTGGTGTTCTTCGCCCCCGAGTTCGGTGGCTACTTCCTGGAATACAACAACTTCATTCCTGCGGACCCGCTGAAGACGCCGGCGCACATTGCCCCCGTGTGGTACTTCACACCGTTCTACTCCATGCTGCGTGCGATCACCTCCGAGATGATGTACGTGCTGGTGGCCTGCGTGGTGCTGGCGGCGGCGTTCACCGCTTTCAAGGCCAAGATGGCCGGCTTGTTCAAGCTGGTGCTGGTGGGGGCCGCCGTGGTGGCTGTGGCGCTGATGCTGGCGATCGATGCCAAGTTCTGGGGCGTGGTGGTGATGGGCGGTGCCGTGATCATCTTGTTTGCCCTGCCCTGGCTGGATCTGAGCCCGGTCAAGTCCATTCGCTATCGCCCAAGCTGGCACAAGTACCTGTATGCGGTGTTTGTGGTGAATTTCCTGATCCTGGGCTACCTGGGGGTGCAGGCGCCTTCGCCGATTGGCGAGCGTGTGTCGCAGGTCGGTACGCTGTTTTACTTCGGCTTCTTCCTGCTGATGCCCTGGTGGAGCCAGTTGGGAACGCCCAAGCCCGTGCCTGACCGCGTGAATTTCAAGCCCCACTGAGCTAGGAGCGAACAACAATGAAAAAACTGATTCTCACGCTGTTGACCGCTCTGGGTCTGGCAGGCGGTGTGCACGCTGCCGGTGGTGGTCTGATTGCCCTGGACAAGGCACCGGTGGATGTGTCCAACCAGGCCTCCTTGCAAAACGGCGCCAAGCTGTTTGTGAACTACTGCCTGGGTTGCCACTCGGCGGCGTCCATGCGCTTCAACCGTCTCAAGGACATTGGTCTGACCGATCAACAGATCAAGGACAACCTGCTGTTCACCACCGATAAGGTGGGTGAAACCATGGTGGCGGCGGTGGACCCCAAGCAGGCCAAGGAGTGGTTTGGTGCCAACCCACCGGATCTGTCGGTGATCGCGCGCTCGCGCGCCAGCGCCCAAGGCTCGGGGGCGGACTACCTGTACACCTTCCTGCGCACGTTCTACCGTGATGAGGCCAAGGCCACTGGCTGGAACAATCTGGTGTTCCCCTCGGTCGGCATGCCGCATGCGCTGTGGCAGCTGCAGGGTGAACGTCATGCGATCCTGGAAAATGTCGAGGTGCATGGTCAAAACACCCAGGTGTTCAAGGGCTGGGAAACCATTTCTCCGGGCACAATGAGCGCACAAGAGTACGATCAGGCCGTCGGTGATTTGGTGAACTTCCTGCAATGGATGGGGGAACCAGCCCAAAATACACGCATTCGCGTCGGTGTGGGCGTCTTGATCTTCCTGGGCATCTTCATTCTGATTGCCTGGAGATTGAACGCCGCATTCTGGAAAGACGTCAAATAAATAGATAGACTGCAGCCGCTTTGCATTTCGGTGCAGAAACGGTTTGGTCACAGCGGAGTGGGCGCTTTTGAAGCGTCCCACTCTTTTTGATTTTTAGGAGCTTCCGCCATGATGGTGCTTTACTCGGGAACGACTTGCCCATATTCCCACCGCTGCCGCTTTGTGCTGTTTGAAAAGGGAATGGACTTCGAGATCCGTGATGTGGACTTGTACAACAAGCCCGAAGAGATCGCGGCGATGAACCCTTATGGCCAGGTGCCGATCTTGGTCGAGCGCGATCTGATCCTGTACGAGTCGAACATCATCAATGAGTACATCGACGAGCGCTTCCCCCACCCCCAACTGATGCCTGGCGATCCGGTGGACCGTGCGCGCGTGCGCCTGTTCCTGCTGAACTTCGAAAAGGAGTTGTTCGTGCATGTGAACACGCTGGAGCAGCGCAACGTCAAGGGTAACGAAAAGGACGTGGAAAAGGCCCGTCAGCACATTCGTGACCGCCTGACGCAGCTGGCCCCCGTGTTCCTGAAGAACAAATACATGCTGGGCGAGGGCTTCTCCATGCTGGATGTGGCGATTGCGCCCCTGCTGTGGCGCCTGGACTACTACGGCATTGAGCTGAGCAAGAACGCGGCGCCGCTGCTGAAGTACGCCGAGCGCATCTTCTCGCGCCCAGCCTATATTGAAGCGCTGACACCTTCCGAGAAGGTGATGCGCAAGTAATTGCGCCTGTCCCGAGCACCGATCTACTGCTTTTGCTGTTTGCTGGAATTTGTACATGAACGAGCCCACCACCACTTCGACACGGCCGTACCTGATTCGTGCCATTCATGAGTGGTGCACGGACAATGGCTTGACGCCCTACCTGTCCGTGCGCGTGGACCGTTCCGTGCAGGTGCCCCGCGAGTTTGTGAACGAGGGCGAGATCGTGCTCAACGTCAGCTATGACGCCACGGGCAGCCTGCAACTGGGCAACGAGTTCATTGAATTCAAGGCCCGTTTCGGCGGCAAGCCGCGCGACATCATGGTGCCGGTGGAGCGTGTGCAGGCGATCTATGCCCGCGAGTCGGGGCAAGGCATGTCGTTCCCGGTGGTGGACGATGTGTTGGCAGATGTGCCGGACGAGGTGCTGGATGTGGCAGGCGCTGTGGACGTGGCGTTGCCAGAAGCTGCTGCGCCTGACGAACCCACGCCCGCACAGGTGGTGCAGTTGGTCACTTCCGGCACCAAGCCACAGGTGGAGGAGGGTGACGAACCACGTCCTCCCACGCCTGCCACAGGCCGTCCCGCCCTCAAGCGGGTGAAGTAAGTGGATATTTTTTCGGCCGTGAAACTTGTATTAGAATCGCGGTCTTCGCCGGTTTAGCTCAGTTGGTAGAGCACCCGCCTTGTAAGCGGTAGGTCGTCAGTTCGAATCCGACAACCGGCACCATTTCTGGTGCTTTTTCTTTGAAGTACCTTGTCCCTTCGGCAGCCTCTGGCCTGTGTTGCGGACCGCCGGTTTAGCTCAGTTGGTAGAGCACCCGCCTTGTAAGCGGTAGGTCGTCAGTTCGAATCCGACAACCGGCACCATCCATTGTTTCGACCACACTTCCCACATGCTGGGATGCCTGCGTTCGCTGTTCCAGCTTCACAGCGGGCTTTGCCATGGTGCAGCGTGCAGCACCTTGAGCTGGATGCGTGCCACGTTCCAGCCTTTGGTGCGCAGGTGGGCCTCCAGCCCCGGCAGCAGATAACGGACCTTGGTGGCAGCGGCCGATGTCTTGACCAGCAACCACCAGGTGTCACCTTCAATCGGTCCAGCCTGCACGCTGTGGCGCAAGCCGGGTGGGAGCAGGGGGGTGATGGCCTTCAGGCGTGCATTCGCCTCCCGGGCCTGGCCGATCAACTGGGACAGGGCGGGGGAAGCCTGGGAGGCTTGCTCCAGCGAAATGGCGAAATGGCGGCGCGAATGCATGGTGGAGTGTCCGGATGGGGCCCACATTATCCGTGTCTTGCGTTGTATGTGGGTGCATGAGGCATCCCTGTGGGTGCCGAAGTGAAAGCGGCAGTTAGAATCAATTTTTGGCTTTCAGCCGATGGGCTCTTGCTTTATCGCTGAATGAGCCCATCTGCATGGCAACTCTACATTAGGGATTTGGCCGCTTCCGGTGCCCATGGCGACTGGTGCGCGGCTTCCGTTCGCATGGTCAACTTTCTCACCAAACTTTTCGGCAGCCGCAACGACCGGCTTCTCAAGCAGTACCGCAAGACGGTGGCGCGCATCAATGCGATGGAGCCTGAGCTGGAAAAGCTCGATGACCAGGCGCTGAAGGCCAAGACCCAGGAGTTCCAGTCACGCTTGGGCCAGGGCGAGTCCCTGGACGATTTGCTGCCCGAAGCCTTCGCCGTGGTGCGCGAGGCCTCCAAGCGCGTGCTGAAGATGCGCCACTTCGATGTGCAGCTGATGGGGGGCATCGGCCTGCACCAGGGCAAGATTTCGGAAATGCGCACGGGCGAAGGCAAGACGCTGACCTCGACCCTGCCGGTCTACCTGAATGCGCTGACCGGCAAGGGTGTGCACGTGGTGACCGTGAACGACTACCTGGCCAGCCGCGATGCGGAGACCATGCGCCCGCTCTACCACTTCCTGGGCCTGTCCGTGGGGGTGAACCTGCCCCAGGCGCCGCGCGAGGAAAAGCAGCTGGCCTACCTGGCCGACATCACCTACGGCACCAACAACGAGTACGGTTTCGACTACTTGCGCGACAACATGGTCTACGACAAGGCCGATCGCGTGCAGCGTGGCCTGAACTACGCCATCGTTGACGAGGTGGATTCCATCCTGATCGATGAGGCGCGCACGCCGCTGATCATCTCCGGCCAGGCCGATGACAACACGGCCATGTACCAGGCCATCAACCAGCTGGCGCCCCAGCTGGTGCGCCAGGAGGGCGAGGCCGACCCCCGCACGGGCGAAGGTGTGACCAAGCCCGGCGACTTCACGGTCGACGAAAAGAGCCACCAGGTGTTCCTGACCGAAGACGGTCACGAAAAGGCGGAGCAGATCCTGACCGCCGCCGGCCTGCTGGCCGAAGGCGCGTCGCTGTACGACCCCTCCAACATCGCGCTCGTGCACCACCTGTACGCCGCCCTGCGTGCCCACCACATCTACCACCGTGACCAGCACTATGTGGTGCAAAACGGTGAAGTGGTCATCGTGGACGAGTTCACCGGCCGTCTGATGAGCGGCCGCCGCTGGAGCGAAGGCCTGCACCAGGCCGTGGAAGCCAAGGAAGGTGTGGCCATCCAGGCCGAGAACCAGACCATGGCCTCCATCACCTTCCAGAACTACTTCCGCCTGTATAGCAAGCTGGCCGGTATGACGGGCACTGCGGATACGGAAGCCTTTGAATTCCAGAGCATCTATGGCCTGGAAACCGTGGTCATCCCGCCGAACAAGCCCAGCCGCCGCGAGGACCAGCTGGACCGCGTCTACAAGACCACGCAGGAAAAGTACAACGCCGCGATCGACGACATCCGTGCGTGCCATGAGCGCGGCCAGCCCGTGCTGGTGGGCACGACCTCGATCGAAAACTCGGAAATCATTGCACAGCTGCTGAACCAGGCGGGTCTGCCCCACCAGGTGCTGAACGCCAAGCAGCACGCCAAGGAGGCGGACATCATCGCCCAGGCGGGTCGCAAGGGCATGATCACCATCGCCACCAACATGGCGGGCCGTGGTACCGACATCGTGCTGGGCGGCAACATCAGCAAGCAGGAAGCGGAGATCGCCCACAATCCCGAGCTGGATGACGCCGCCAAGGCCGAGCAGATCGCTGCGCTGCACGCGCAGTGGCGCCAGGACCACGAAGAGGTCAAGGCCCTGGGCGGCTTGCGCATCATCGCCACCGAACGCCATGAGTCGCGCCGCATCGACAACCAGCTGCGTGGCCGCTCCGGCCGCCAGGGCGACCCCGGCTCCTCGCGCTTCTACCTGAGCCTGGACGACCAACTGATGCGCATCTTCGCGGGCGACCGCGTGCGCGCCATCATGGACCGCCTGAAGATGCCCGAAGGCGAAGCCATCGAGGCCGGCATCGTGACCCGCTCCATCGAGTCGGCGCAGCGCAAGGTCGAGGCGCGTAACTTCGACATGCGCAAGCAGCTGCTGGAATACGACGACGTGTCCAACGACCAGCGCAAGGTCATCTACCAGCAGCGCAACGAGATCCTGGATGCCGAGGATCTGACCGAGATGATCAACGTCATGCGCGAGGACTGCGTGGCCGATCTGGTGCGCCAGTACGTGCCGGCCGAATCCATGGAAGAGCAGTGGAACCTGCCCGCGCTGGAGAAGGCGCTGGCCGAGTGGCACGTGTCCGTGGACCTGCAGGGCATGATCAAGGACTCGGACAGCATCACCGACGAAGAGATCCTGGAAACCTGCGTCAAGGCCGCCAACGACCTCTACCAGGGCAAGCTGGATCTGGTGGGCTCCGAGCAGTTCATGAACTTCCAGCGTGCCGTGCTGCTGCAAAGCTTCGACACCAACTGGCGCGACCACCTGGCGGCGCTGGACTACCTGCGCCAGGGCATCCACCTGCGCGGCTTTGCGCAAAAGCAGCCCAAGCAGGAATACAAGCGCGAGGCCTTCGAGCTGTTCCGCCAACTGATCGACCAGGTCAAGAACGAAGTCACGCGCGTGCTGCTGACCGTGCGCATCCAGCAGCCCGAGCAGCTGGACCAGGCGGCGCAAAGCATCGAAGACCGCGCCGAACATGTGCCCGGCATGAACTACTCGTCCGCCGATGGCGACAAGAGCGACAGCTTCGAGCTGCCGCCCGGCGCGCGCGTGGGGCGCAACGACCCCTGCCCCTGCGGCAGCGGCCAGAAGTTCAAGAACTGCCACGGCAAGCTGAGCTGATACGGCACGCTTCACCAAAGAACACACACGGGCTGCGGCCCGTGTTCTTTTTTGTCCCGATAATGGCTGCCTCACTGTTTTATCTCGGTAGGAAGTCCTGCAATGCCCGTGAATTTGCCCGTCCCCGTCGCCGCTGACCTGCATCCGGTTGCCGGTGTGCGCATTGGCGTCACCGAAGCCGGTGTGCGCAAAGCCAACCGCAAAGACCTGACCGTGTTCCTGCTGGACGAAGGCGCCAGCGTGGCCGGCGTGTTCACGCAGAACCGTTTCTGCGCGGCGCCCGTGCAGGTCAGTCGCGAGCATCTGGCGGCCGGGCAGGGCATCCGTGCCATGGTCATCAACACGGGCAATGCGAATGCCGGCACCGGTGCCGCCGGCCTGACCAATGCCCGCGCCACCTGCGCGGCCCTGGCCCAGGCGCTGGGCGTGACGCCTGAGCAGGTGCTGCCGTTTTCCACCGGCGTGATCATGGAAGAGCTGCCCGTGGACCGCATCGTCGCCGGCCTGCCAGCGGCCATCGCCGCGGCCCAGCCCGACAACTGGGCCACTGCCGCTGCAGGCATCATGACCACCGACACCCAGCCCAAGGCCTACAGCCGGCAGGTGGTGCTGGGTGGCAAGACCGTCACCGTCACCGGCATCAGCAAGGGTGCGGGCATGATCCGCCCCAACATGGCCACCATGCTGGGCTATGTGGCCACCGACGCGGCGATTGCGCCCGCGCTGCTGCAGGACCTGGTCAAGGAACTGGCCGATGGCTCCTTCAACCGCGTGACCATCGATGGGGACACCTCCACCAACGACTCCTTCGTGCTGGTGGCCACGCATCAGGCCGGCAACGCCGAGGTGACGGGCTGGAGCAGCCCGGAGGCCCAGGCCTTGAAGGCCGCGCTGCTGGAGGTCTCGCGCCTGCTGGCCCAGGCCATCGTGCGCGACGGCGAAGGCGCGACCAAGTTCATCACCGTGCAGATCGACGGCGGCAAGACCGAGGAAGAATGCCGCCTGGCGGCCTATGCCATCGCGCATTCGCCCCTGGTCAAGACGGCCTTCTTCGCCTCCGACCCGAACCTGGGCCGCATCCTGGCGGCCGTGGGCTATGCCGGCATCACCGACCTGGACCAGACGAAGATCGACCTGTTCCTGGACGATGTGCACGTCGTCGTGAACGGTGGCCGCAACCCCGCCTACCAGGAGGCCGACGGCCAGCGCGTGATGAAGCAACCCGAGATCACCGTGCGCGTGAACCTGGGCCGCGGCACGGCCAGCCAGACCGTGTGGACCTGCGACTTCAGCCACGACTACGTGACCATCAACGCCGACTACCGCTCCTGATGGGCGGGCTGCGCATGCGGTCACCTACACGTCGTTCTGCCTCTTGCCGTAGCGCTGCTGCTGGCTTCGGCGAATCGCTGCGTTTTGACCGCCCTGCGGACTGGACCGTCTGCCCAGCCTGGTGACGCTGCCAGCGCCTGTCGATCAGGCCCTTTTGATTTCAGGAGCTGTCTGCGCTGGTGTACATAGGGTTTCAATGTGTTTTTATATTGAAATCCCCTGTTCACCAGCGCTGGCAGCTATCAAAACCATGGGTGGAGACCTGCCGTGCAAGATGTGATGAATCCTTTGGAGCGTTTGGTGGAGCGTGCTGAGCAGCTGATGCAGCGCATCGAGTCGGTGCTGCCCCAGCCCCTGCAGGCCCCGGCCGACTGGAGTGCGGCCATCGCCTGGCGCTACCGCAAGCGCGCCAATGGCTGCGGCGTGCTGGAGCCGGTGCGCCATGTGGGCGCCATGCAGCTGTCGGACCTGCAGAACGTGGACGTGCAAAAGGACAAGATTGCGCGCAACACCGAGCAGTTCGTGCAGGGCCGCACGGCCAACAACGTGCTGCTGACGGGCGCGCGCGGCACGGGCAAGTCGTCGCTGATCCGCGCCTGCCTGCACGCCTATGCACCGCAGGGCCTGCGCCTGATCGAGGTGGACAAGGTGGACCTGACCGACCTGCCCGACATCGTCGACGTGGTGGCGCCGGCCCGAGAAGTTCGTCATCTACTGCGACGACCTGAGCTTTGAGGAGGGTGAGCCCGGCTACAAGGCCATGAAGTCCATCCTGGATGGCTCGGTCTCTGCCGCCACGCCGAACGTGCTGGTCTATGCCACCAGCAACCGCCGCCACCTGCTGCCCGAGTACATGACCGACAACCTGACGCACTCCAAGGGCGAGCACGGCGAGATCCACCCCGGTGAGGTGGTGGAGGAGAAAATCTCCCTGTCCGAGCGCTTTGGCCTGTGGGTCAGCTTCTACCCCTTCAGCCAGGACGAGTACCTGCGCGTGGTGGCCCAGTGGCTGCGCGCCATGGGCCTGGACGATGCGGCGATTGCGGCCGCGCAGCCCGAGGCCCTGGTCTGGGCGCTGGAGCGTGGTTCGCGCAGCGGCCGCGTGGCCCAGCAGTTTGCGCGCGACTATGCCGGCCGCAGCGAACGCCCGGTGGCCGTGCGCCACCGCATTGCCGATGTCGATGGCCTGAGCGACGGCGCGGAAATCTGATTGTTTGAAAAGAGTCCCCCTGTGAGTACCCCCCTTGTCCAACAACCCACCGAAGTCGCCGTAGGCGTGCTGATCCGCGAGAGCGACGGCGCCCTGCTCATCACCAGCCGCCCCGAGGGCAAGCCCCGCGCGGGCTGGTGGGAGTTCCCCGGCGGCAAGCTGGAAGCCGGTGAGAGCGTGGAGCAGGCCCTGTGCCGCGAGCTGCAGGAGGAACTGGGCATCACCATCCGCAACTGCCTAGTCTGGAAGGTGACCGAGCATGCCTACAGCCATGCCCTGGTGCGCCTGCACTGGTGCAAGGTCACGCAGTGGGACGGCGATTTTGAAATGCGCGAAGGCCAGCAGATGGCCTGGCAGCAATTGCCCCTGACCGTGCGCCCGGTGCTGGAAGGCTCGCTTCCCGTGCTGCAGTGGCTGAGCGAGGAGCGGGGCCTGCCGTTCGATGCGTCCGTCTATGCCGAGTCGGCGCTATCGGAAAAGTGAGCGGTCAGCGCGCTTGTCACCTGATTTAGGTACTTGAAGCGCCTTCAAAACAAACAAGGAGCTGCGCGGGCAGCTCCTTTTTTTGTGGGGCGCACCGCGCACTCAGTCTTCGACGCGCGGGTCGCCGTACTGGTTGTCCTGTGGGGGCTGGGCAGGCACGCGGAAGCTTTCAGCCGCCCAGGCGCCCAGGTCGATGTCCTTGCAGCGCTGGCTGCAAAACGGTCGCGCCGCATTCGTGGGGGCAAACAGGCTGGGCCCGCCGCAGGTGGGGCAGGGGACGGTGGTGGAGGGGGGAGAAGCAGCGTCGCGCATGGCCCAAGTCTGTCACAGACGCCGCGTCAGGCGCACAGCGTCAGCTCGAAAGCCGCATTTTCCGTGGTGACCTGCAGGCCACCGGCCTCGTTGGGGCGCAGCAGGCGCACGGACACCATCAGGCGGTTGGCGCTGATCTCGGGCACCAGGCCGGATTCCGCATCGATGCGCAGGCGCAGCAGCTGGTAGGGGCGTCCGGCCGGCAGCGCCTGCTGGAATTGCCCACCCATCGCGGCCACTTTCTGGGGGGAGCCGGTGTCGCGCACCAGGCTGAGCAGCAGGCCCAGCGAATCTGCCAGGGGCTGCAGGCATTGCGTCCACTGGTGCAGGTCGGCCTGGCGCTCGACCGCGGGCTTGTTCTGCCAGCGGTGGTAGGCGGGCAGGTCAAAGCTGCTGGTGCCGCCGGGGATGCTGATGCGGCTGCGGATGGCCATCAGCCAGTCGTTTTCCGTCAGCGGTTGGCCGGTCTTGCCGGTCTGGGCATGCAGGGCGCTGTAGCACTGTTCCAGCTTGGCAATGATGGTGTCCAGCATGTCCTGCGCAATCGCGGGATTGTCGCGCAGACCTTCAAACAGGCTTTTGTGGCGGTCCAGGTCGCGCAGCAGGTCCGACTTGAGGTCGGCGCGGGCCGCCACTTCCATGATCTCGAAGATCGTCGCCAGGGCAAAGTGGTGGTCCACCGGCGATTCGCGCGTGACGAGTTCAAACAAACGCCGGAACAATTGTTCCAGTCGCAAATACGTGCGCAAGCGTTCGTTGAAAGGGTACTCGTAAAGAATCACGCTGGCGGTATCCCGGTGTGCTGAGGCGAAAAAGAGGAGCTTGCACCAGCGGGCCAGCCCAAACGGGCGCTGGTTACAAAGTCGCTGGCTGCCATCATAGCTGTAACCATGCGGAAATTGATAGCACTTCTTGACGTAATGCAGCTAAATCAAGGCCATCGTTGTAGATAACCCAGTCTGCTGCGGCCCGGCGCTGCGCACGCGTGGCCTGTGCCGCCATGATGCGTGCGATGGCGTCGGTGGCCAGCCCGTTGCGTGCGCTGACGCGCTGCACCTGGGTGCTTTCCTCGCAGTCGACCACAAGCACGGCATCCAGCTGCGGGCGCCAGCGCCCGGATTCCACCAGCAGTGGAATGTCGAACACCAGCCACTGTGCGCCGCAGGCCTCGGCCTGCAGGGCCTGGCGCTCGGTCAGGCTGCCCACCAGTGGGTGGACGATGGCTTCCAGCCGCTGGCGTGCGCTGGGGTCTTCAAACACCAGTTGGCGCATGAAATCACGGTCCAGGGCCCCTTGCGCATCGATCGCCGAGGCACCAAATTCGACCTCGATCTGCGGCATGGCCAAACCACCCGCCGCCGTCAGGCTGCGGGCAATCTGGTCGGCGTCGATGACCACGGCCCCTGCGGCGGCCAGCATCTGCGCCACCGTGCTTTTGCCGCTGCCAATCCCGCCGGTCAGGCCCCAGCGTTGTGCGCGCTGCATGTTCACAGGCCCAACGCCGTCAGCACGGCGCGCAGCAGGCGGTCCGGGCCGAAGAACATCGCGGTAAAGCCCGCGCCCGCCAGAAAGGGGCCGAACGGGATGTAGCCCCCCTCGCGCAGGCTGCTGCGCAGCTTCAGGGCGATGCCGATGACGGCGCCGATCACCGATGCCATCAAGATCATCGGCACCAGGGCTTGCCAGCCGAACCAGGCGCCCAGGGCGGCGAACAGCTTGAAGTCACCGTAGCCCATGCCTTCCTTGCCGGTGATCAGTTTGAAAACCCAGTAGATGGACCACAGCGACAGGTAGCCGATGGCGGCGCCCCAGACGGCGTCGCCCAGGGCCACCGATGTCCAGCCCAGTGCAGTGGCCAGCAGGCCGGCCCACAGCAGCGGCAGGGTCAGGTCATCGGGCAGGTAGGTGGTGTCCCAGTCGATCAGCGCCAGTGCCAGCAAGGTGGCGCTGAAGCCGCACCAGGCCCAGCCTGTCGGGGTGAATCCCCAGCGGGTGATGCACCAGGCGAACAGCCCGGCCGTCGCGACTTCCACCAGGGGGTAGCGGATGCCGATCGGAGCGTGGCAGTGTGCGCATTGGCCGCGCAGGTACAGCCAGCTGAGCACCGGGATGTTCTCCAGCCAGCCTATGGGGTGTGCGCAGTGGGGGCAGCGCGAGCGGGGCTTGGACAGTGTCAGCGCGGGGGTGGTGGGTGTATAGGCCTCGCCCGCCTGTGCTGCCCGGTGCTGTGCGCATTCGGCATCCCATTGCTGCTCCATCATGCGAGGCAGGCGATGGATCACCACGTTCAAGAAGCTGCCGATCAGCAGCCCCAGCAATGCCGCCAGCGCGGTACCGCTCCATACAGAAAAGTCCATCAGACCACTTGTCCTAACTTGAAGATCGGCAGGTACATGGACACCACAATCCCGCCGATGATGCCACCCAGGATTACGATGATGATGGGCTCCATCAGGCTGGAAAGGCCTGCCACCATCTCGTCCACTTCCTGTTCGTAGAAATCGGCCGCCTTGCCCAGCATGTGATCAATGGAGCCCGATTCCTCGCCGATGGCACACATCTGCAGCACCATCGACGGGAAGACATCGGCACTCGTCATGGCATCGGTCAGGTTGGTGCCGGTGGCAACCATCTGCTGGATCTTGTCGGTGGCTTCCCGGTAGACGCTGTTGCCCGAGGCCCCGCCGACGGAGTCCAGCGCTTCCACCAGGGGCACGCCGGCGGCGAACATGGTGGAGAGGGTGCGCGTCCAGCGTGCGACGCAGGATTTGTCGATCAGGATGCCAAAAATGGGCAGCTTCAGCAGCAGACGGTCCATCACGCGCTGCATCTTGGGACTGCGCCGCCAGGCCTGCATGAAGAAATACAGGCCGCCACCGATCACGCCAAAGATCAGCCACCAATACGCGACAAAGAACTCACTGATGGCCATGACCAGTAGCGTCGGGGCCGGCAAGTCGGCGCCGAACGAGGTGAAGACTTCCTTGAACGCCGGGATCACAAAGATCATGATCACCGTCACCACCACGAACGCCACCACGATCACCGCGATGGGGTACATCAGCGCGGACTTGATCTTGCCCTTGATGGCCTCGGTCTTTTCCATGTAGGTGGCCAGGCGGTCCATCAAGGTGTCCAGGATGCCCGCAGCTTCCCCGGCCTCGATCAGGTTGCAGTACAAGGCGTTGAAGTGCATGGGGTGCTTGCGGAACGCCATGCTCAGCGAGGTGCCGGTCTCCACATCCTGGCGGATGTCGTTGAGCAGCTTGGTCACGCTGGGATTGGGGTTGCCACGCCCGACGATGTCGAACGACTGCAGCAGCGGGACCCCGGCCTTCATCATGGTGGCCATCTGGCGGGTGAACAGCGCAATGTCCTTGGGCTTGATCTTCTTGCCGGCGCGCATGCTGCGCTTCTTCAGCTTGGTGATGAAGATGCCCTGGCGGCGCAAGGAGGCCTGGACCTGGGCTTCCCCAACGGCCCGCATCTCTCCGTGCAGTGCCTTGCCCTGGCGGTCTTTGCCGGCCCATTCGTAAATGAACTCCTTTGCGTTGCTCCTGCCAGGTGCTGCGGTTGCCATAACGCTGTTCCCTCTGATCTTGATGTTGTATGGTGGTCAGGCCTGCGGCGCCTACAAATTGGTGACGGCCAGCACCTCTTCCAGCGAAGTGATGCCTTGCCGGACTTTGTCCAATCCGGATTCGCGCAGCGATTTCACGCCTTCGCTCCTGGCCTGGGCGGCAATCTCCAGGGCACTGCCGTCGCGCAGGATGATTTGTTGGATTGCTTCGGTGATCGGCATCACCTGGTAGATGCCCACGCGGCCCTTGTAACCATTGTTGCAGGCACTGCAGCCCACAGCCTTGTAGGGGACCCAGGAGCCATTCAGCTGGTGTTCCTCGTAACCGGCTTCGACCAGGGTTTCGTGTGGCACATCATGCGGCTGCTTGCATTGTGGGCACAAGCGGCGCGCCAGACGCTGGGCCGTGATCAGGATCACGCTGGAGGCGATGTTGAACGGCGCAATGCCCATGTTTCGCATGCGCGTCAAGGTTGTGGGTGCATCGTTGGTGTGCAGTGTGGACAGCACCAAGTGCCCCGTCTGCGCAGCCTTGATGGCGATGTCTGCCGTTTCCAGATCGCGGATTTCACCGACCATGATGACATCCGGGTCCTGGCGCAGGAAGGAGCGCAGGGCGGTGGCGAAAGTCAGTCCGGCCTTTTCATTCACATTGACCTGGTTGACGCCGGGCATGTTGATTTCCGAGGGATCTTCGGCCGTGGAGATGTTGACCCCGGGTTTGTTCAGCAGGTTCAGGCAGCTGTATAGCGACACGGTCTTGCCCGAGCCGGTGGGCCCTGTGACCAGGATCATGCCGTAGGGCCGCTGGATGGCATCCAGCAGACGACCCTTTTCCTCGGGCTCGTAGCCCAGGGCATCGATGCCCATCCTGGCGCTGCTGGGGTCCAGGATACGGATCACGATCTTCTCGCCGAACAGCGTGGGCAAGGTGGAGACGCGGAAGTCGATGACGCGGTCAGCACCGACCTTGAGCTTCATGCGCCCATCCTGGGGGACGCGTTTCTCCGAGATGTCCAGTCGCGAGATCACCTTGATGCGCGAGGCCAGTTTTTCCTTGATGGCGATGGGCGGGCTTGCGATCTCCCGCAGTTCGCCATCGATCCGGAAGCGCACGCGGTAGCTGTGTTCGTAGGGCTCAAAGTGAAGGTCCGAGGCCCGCATGTTGAAGGCGTCAATCAGCATCTTGTGCAGGAACTTGACGACCGGCGCGTCCTCGACTTCGGATGCATTACCGTCTTTGTCATCGGGTGCGGGCGCATCCACCACTTCATCGAACTGGAAGTCGGCATCGGAATTGAAGGCGTCCAGAGTCTCAGAGGCACTCTTGGTCGTGGCTTCGACCAGGCGCTGCAGTTTGTCGCATTCGACAATGACCCAGTCCACCCCCATCTGGGCGGTGAATTTGATCTTCTCCGCGGCGTCTTTGTCAGTAGGGTCTGCCGTGGCCACCACCAGGCGGTTGCCGCGCTTGAGCAGGGGTAGCACCTTGTGCATGCTGCACAGCTTGGCGTCCAGCAAATCCCTGGGCAGGCGCTGGGGGTCGATGGTGTCCAGGTCCAGCAGCGGCGTGCGAAAAATCTGTGCGATCTGAAAGGCCAGCTCCGCCGCAGGCATGTGCCCGGATGCCACCAGCTGTGCCACGAAGCTGTTCTTGCTGGCGTGGGCCTTGCGGGCCGTCTCCAGCGCAACAGCTTCCGGGAGCTGGCCTGCGCTGACCAGTGCCCGGGCCAGCCCGGCCAGTGCCGTGTTCGAGGAGGACTGGGCGATCAAGGATGCAGTGGATGCGGCGTTCATGGGCCGTGAGTGGAATATGTTGTATGTAGGTGTGGAAGGACGCGCCTATCATCCCCGATCAAAACAGGACTGTACAGACGCAAAAAGCCTGCAGGGGCAGGCTTTTTGAAAAAGATTGACGTGGTGCACAGTCTCCTGTGCACGTTCGCGAGCCGTGATCAGGTGCGGCGCAGCAGTAGCTGTGCGGCCAGTTGCTCCATCGCCTGCGTGTAGGCATTCACGGGCAGGGCCTGCAAGGCCGCGATTGCACGCATGGCCTCGTTGTGGGCGGCCTCGCGGGTGGCATCCAGAGCGCCGGTGCGCTTGACGATGGACAGGATGCTGGGCAATTGTTCGGTGGAGCCTTGCTCGATCGCCTCGCGCACCACCTGGGCGTCTTCGGCTGTAGCCCTTTGCATGGCGATGATCAGGGGCAGTGTGCATTTGCCTTCGCGCAGATCATCCCCCAGGTTCTTGCCCATTTCTGCCGCATCGCCGTCGTAGTCCAGCACATCGTCGATGATCTGGAAGGCGGTGCCCAGTGCCTGTCCATAGGTCGCGCAGGCGGACTCGACCGTGGCGTTGGCGCCCGCTAGGATTGCGGCGATCTGGGTGCTGGCCTCGAACAGCTTGGCGGTCTTGGAACGGATGACGTGCAGGTAGCCGGCTTCGTCCAGCGAGGCGTCGTGGGTGTTGATCAGCTGCTGCACTTCACCTTCGGCGATCACATTGGTGGCATCGGAGAGCACCTGCAAGATGCGCATATTGCCGGCCTCGACCATCATCTGGAACGAGCGCGTGTGCAGAAAATCCCCCACCAGCACGCTGGCCGGGTTGCCGAAAGACTCGTTGGCCGTGGGGCGGCCGCGGCGCAGGGTCGATTCGTCGACCACATCGTCATGCAACAGGGTGGCTGTGTGGATGAGCTCCACCACGGCGGCCAGCGTGTGCTTGGTCGGGCGCTGCTCGCCCAGGGCATTGCTCACCATCAGCAGCAGGGCGGGACGCAGGCGCTTGCCGCCGGCCGCAATGATGTACTGGGAAATCTGACCGATCAAAGGGACGCTGGTGGTCAAACGCTGTGCGATGACACGGTCCACCGCCTGCATATCGTCGGCAATCAGGGCAAGCGGGTTGGGAATGGGGTTTGCTGTAGTCAAGGTAATCGCCACCAGGAGAGGCGCTGATTATAGGAAGACATCGGACAAGCCCTGTGGGGCGGCAAGGTTGTGTGTGGACGCTCATTGGCGTTTACGCGTACAATCTTGGGCTTCCGTGGAAATTCGTCCGCGGAGACTCAAGAATCGAAAGAGGTTTACATGTACGCGGTCATAAAAACCGGTGGCAAACAGTATCGTGTTGCTGCTGGCGAAAAAATCAAGGTAGAACAGATTGCTGCGGACGTAGGCCAGGAAATCGTGATCGACCAAGTTTTGGCAGTCGGCAACGGCGCAGAACTGAAGGTTGGCACTCCCCTGGTGTCCGGCGCAACTGTGAAGGCAACGGTGGTTGCTCACGGCAAGCACGACAAGGTGCGCATCTTCAAGCTGCGTCGTCGTAAGCACTACGCCAAGTCTCAAGGCCATCGCCAGCAGTTCACCGAACTGCAAATCGTGGCGATTGCCGCTTAATTCCCAAGGAGCTAAGTCATGGCACAGAAAAAAGGCGGCGGCTCTACGCGCAACGGACGTGATTCCAAGCCCAAAATGCTGGGTGTGAAGGCCTTCGGTGGCGAGTTGATCAGCGCAGGCTCGATCATCGTGCGCCAGCGTGGCACCAAGTTCCACCCCGGTACCAACGTGGGCATCGGCAAGGATCACACTTTGTTCGCTCTGGTGGACGGCCACGTGTCTTTTGACACCAAGGGCGCTCTGTCCAAGCACACCGTCAGCATCACGCCTGCTGCTTAAAGCAACACGCGTCATCTGACATCACAAAGCCCCGATGCGTCGGGGCTTTGTTGTTTTCACAAGGGCGCCAAAGCCCTTGCACAGCAAGCCAGGAAGGTCCTGGCTTATGCTTTTGGGCCGGCACCACGGGTGCCTGTCTCTCCAATGATCACGGGAAAGCCTCATGAAGTTCGTCGATGAAGCCTATATTGAAATTGCCGCGGGCGATGGCGGTAATGGCGCAGCCACGTTCCGGCACGAAAAATACAAGGAATTCGGCGGACCCGACGGTGGTGACGGTGGCCGTGGCGGCCACGTCTATGCCGTGGCCGATGTGAATCTGAACACCCTCATCGACTACCGTTACTCGCGCCGCCATGAGGCGCAGCGCGGCGAGAACGGCATGGGCAACGACATGTTCGGCGCGGCCGGCAAGGACATCACCTTGCGCCTGCCCGTGGGCACCATCATCACCGATGAAGCCACGGGCGAAGTGCTGCACGAGTTGCTGGTACCCAGTGAAAAGATCGTGCTGGCGCGGGGCGGCGACGGCGGCTTTGGCAACCTGCGCTTCAAGAGTGCGGTCAACCGTGCACCGCGCCAGAAGACGCCCGGCGTCCCGGCGAGCGTTTCAGCCTGAAGCTGGAGTTGAAGGTGCTGGCCGATGTGGGCCTGCTGGGCATGCCCAACGCCGGCAAGTCGACCTTCATTTCCTCGGTCTCCAATGCCCGCCCCAAGATTGCCGACTACCCCTTCACCACGTTGCACCCCAACCTGGGTGTGGTGCGGGTCGGCCCCGAACAGAGCTTTGTGATCGCCGACATTCCCGGCCTGATTGAGGGCGCCTCCGACGGCGCCGGCCTGGGGCACCAGTTCCTGCGCCACCTGCAGCGCACCCGCCTGTTGCTGCACATCGTCGATCTGGCGCCGTTTGACGAGGCCGTGGATCCGGTCGAGCAGGCCAAGGCCATCGTCCAGGAACTCAAGAAGTACGACGAAGCGCTGTACAACAAGCCGCGCTGGCTGGTGCTCAACAAGCTGGACATGGTGCCCACCGAAGAGCGTGCCGCCAAGGTCAAGGACTTTGTGAAACGCTACAAGTGGAAGGGGCCGGTCTACGAAATCTCGGCCCTGGCGCGCGAAGGCACAGACCGTCTGGTGCAGGACATCTTCAAGCACGTGCAAGTCCAGCAAAAGGCCGAGCAACCCCAGGAAGCGGAGTACGATCCCCGCTTCGCGGGCGACATGCCCGTGTGAGGTTGCACCGCAGGTGCTCTTGGATCAATAGCTGCTAGCGCTTGCTGGACAAGCGTTACAGCCTTAAAACGCTCATAACAATGTCATCCCGTGTTCTGCAAGATGCGCGCCGCATCGTGGTCAAGGTCGGCTCCAGTCTGGTCACCAACGAAGGCCGTGGCCTCGACGAGGCAGCGATTGAGGAATGGTCGCGCCAGCTGGCGGCCCTGGTGCACGGCGATGACGGTGTGCGCCGCGAGGTGATCATGGTGTCCAGCGGCGCGGTGGCCGAAGGTATGAAGCGCCTGGGCTGGGCCACGCGGCCCAAGGAAATCCACGAACTGCAGGCCGCTGCGGCAGTGGGCCAGATGGGGCTGGTGCAGATGTACGAAACCAAGCTGCGCAACCACCACGTGGGCAGCGCCCAGGTGCTGCTGACCCATGCCGATCTGGCCGACCGTGAGCGCTATCTGAATGCGCGCTCCACCTTGCTGACCCTGCTCAAGCTGGGTGTGGTGCCGGTGATCAACGAGAACGACACGGTGGTCAACGACGAAATCAAGTTCGGCGACAACGACACCCTGGGGGCGCTGGTGGCCAACCTGGTGGATGCCGACGCCTACGTCATCCTGACCGATCAGAAGGGCTTGTACACCGCCGACCCGCGCCGCGACCCCGAGGCACGGTTCGTGCACGAAGCCCAGGCCGGCAACCCCGATCTGGAGGCCATGGCCGGCGGCGCCGGCTCCAGCATCGGCAAGGGCGGTATGCTGACCAAGATCCTGGCGGCCAAGCGCGCGGCAGGCTCGGGCACCTCCACCGTGATCGCCTGGGGGCGCGAGCAGGATGTGCTGTTGCGCCTGACCCGCGGGGAGGCGATTGGCACCTTGCTGGTGGCGCCCACCCACAAGAACCAGGCCCGCAAGCAATGGATGATGGACCACCTGCAGCTGCATGGCTCGGTCACCATCGACGATGGCGCGGTGCGCAAGCTGCAGGGCGAGGGCAAGAGTCTGCTGCCCGTGGGCATGGTGGCGGTGGAGGGTGATTTCTCGCGCGGCGACGTGATTGCCGTGTGCGATGCGGGCGGCAAGGAAATCGCCCGCGGGCTGGCCAACTACTCCAGCGCTGAGGCACGGCTGTTGTGCAAGCACGCCTCGTCCGAGGTCGAGCAGCTGCTGGGCTACCGAGCCGAGCCCGAAATGGTCCACCGAGACAACATGGTCGTGCTGTCCTGAGTACCAGGCCGTGGCCGCGGGACCCAAAAAAATCCCGCAGCACGGTGAAGTGCAGCGGGATGGGGGATTTCAGCGCGGGTTCTGGTCGTTCTGCGGATCCGGGTCAAAGCTGGCGCCGGGCGGCAACTCCAGACCGGGATTGCCCATCACGCCATGGTGGCGCAGCACGGGCGCTGGGCGTGGCGGGGCGGTGGGGGGCTCACTCTCGCGTGGGCGCATGCCGCTGCGCAGATACCGGTTGCGCTGCTGTTCGCTGCGCGGCACGTAACGGGCCAGTTCGGTCAGCGCCATTTCATAGACGCCGCGCTTGAACTCCACCACCACATCCAGCGGCACCCAGTAGTCGTTCCAGCGCCAAGCGTCGAACTCCGGGTGGTCGGTGGCACGCAGGTTCAGGTCCCAATCGTGACCCAACAACTGCAGCAGGAACCAGATCTGCTTCTGGCCCTTGTAATGACCTCGCGCATCGCGGCGTATGTAACGGTCCGGCACCTCGTAGCGCAACCAGTCCCTGGTCCGGGCCACCACGCGCACGTGGTCGGGCTTCAAACCCACCTCCTCGTGCAGCTCCCGGAACATGGCCTGCTCGGGACTTTCGCCCCGATCAATGCCTCCCTGCGGAAACTGCCAGCTGTGGGTGCGAATGCGTTTGCCCCAGAACACCTGGTTTTTCTGGTTGAGCAGGATGATGCCGACGTTCGGGCGAAATCCGTCCCGGTCAAGCATAATCGAACCCCAATTTTCTATATTGCGTTCATTATGCACGGCAGTCTGTGCCTATCAAGATTGCTGCTGCGATATCCCGCTGAATCCCCCTCATGAAAGCCTCCCAATTCTTCATCTCCACCCTCAAGGAAGCTCCGGCCGATGCCGAAGTGGTCAGCCACAAGCTCATGATGCGTGCGGGCCTGATCAAAAAGCTGGGTGCTGGCATCTACAACTACATGCCCATGGGCCTGCGCGTGATCCGCAAGGTCGAGGCCATCGTGCGCGAGGAAATGAACCGCGCCGGCGCCATGGAAGTGACCATGCCCGTGGTGCAGCCTGCCGAGCTGTGGGAGGAAACGGGCCGCTTCGAGAAGATGGGCCCCGAGCTGCTGCGCATCCAGGATCGCCACGGCCGTGACTTCGTGATCCAGCCCACCAGCGAAGAGGTGGTGACGGACATCGCCCGCCAGGAGTTCAAGAGCTACAAGCAGCTGCCCAAGAACCTCTACCAGATCCAGACCAAGTTCCGCGACGAACGCCGTCCGCGCTTCGGCCTGATGCGTGGCCGCGAGTTCACGATGAAGGACGCCTACTCCTTCGACAAGGACCGCGACAGCGCCCAGATCAGCTACCAGACCATGCGCGCGGCCTACCAGCGCATCTTTGACCGCTTCGGCCTGCAATACCGTGCCGTGCGCGCCGACAGCGGTGCCATCGGTGGCGACCTGAGCGAAGAGTTCCAGGTGATCGCCTCCACCGGCGAAGACGCCATCGTCTACTGCCCCCAGAGCGACTACGCGGCCAACATCGAGAAGGCCGAGTGCCTGGCACCTGCCGGTCCCCGCCCTGCGGCATCCCAGCCCCTGCAGAAGGTGGCCACGCCCGGCAACAGCACCTGCGAAGCCGTGGCGGCGCAGCTGGGCCTGCCCCTGAGCCAGACCGTCAAGTCCCTGGTGCTGGCCACCGACACCAGCAACGAAGCCGGTGAGATCGTCCAGACCCAGGTCTGGCTGCTGCTGCTGCGCGGCGACCACGAGATGAACGAGATCAAGGTTGGCAAGGTCGAGGGCCTGGCCAATTTCCGTTTTGCCACCGTGGGCGAGATCGAAGCCCATTTCGGCTGCAAGCCAGGCTACCTGGGCCCCATCGGCCTGAAGCAGCCAGTGAACCTGGTGGTGGACCGCGAAGTGGCTGTGATGGCCGACTGGGTCTGCGGCGCCAACGAGGAAGACTTCCACATCACCGGCGTCAACTTTGGCCGTGACCTGCCCGAGCCTGCCGTGGTGGCCGACCTGCGCAACGTGGTGGCGGGCGACAAGTCGCCCGACGGCGCGGGTGAGTTGGCCATCGAGCGCGGCATCGAAATCGGCCACGTGTTCTACCTGGGCACCAAATACTCCCAGGCCATGAACGCCACCTTCCTCGGTGACAACGGCAAGCCCCAGCACTTCGAGATGGGCTGCTACGGCATCGGCATCACCCGCCTGCCGGCTGCGGCCATCGAGCAGAACCACGACGAGCGCGGCATCATCTGGCCCGACGCGATTGCGCCGTTCACCGTGGTGATCTGCCCCATCGGCATGGGCCGCAGCGAGGCCGTCAAGGCCGAGGCCGAGAAGCTCTATACCGAATTGCTGGCCCTGGGTGTGGACGTGATCCTGGACGACCGCGACGAGCGCCCCGGCGCCATGCTGGCCGACTGGGAGCTGATTGGCGTGCCGCACCGCGTGGTGCTGGGCGACCGTGGCCTCAAGGATGGCGTGGTCGAGTACCAGCACCGCCGTGCTGCCGAGGCCACCAAGCTGCCCACGGTCGACGCGCTGGCGCACCTCAAGGCCCAGCTGGGCTTGCACTGAGCCGCGAGCACCGATAAAAAAGCAGCTGCGGCTGCTTTTTTACGCCCTGTGCCCCACCGGTTGCGGTGCACACTGGCGGCTGTGCCAGCCAGGCGCTATCTCACCCCCTGACAGAATTCGATCCCTGCATGCCCCGGTCCTCGTTCTTGCCCCCACCCCACCAACCGGCCCGGCGTGCCTGCCTGGGCCTGGCTGCGGCTTGGGCGCTGGGCCAGGCGGGGTGGGCGCAGGCCGGTGCACAGATGGAAGAGCCGCTGGCCGATGCCGTGCGCAGCGCCTTGAGCGCCGCCGTCAGCGACCTGGCGCCGCCGGAGCCGGTGTTTGCCTCCACTGACGCGCGCATCGCCTACCTGCGCTGGCTGACCACCATGAGCGACCGCCTGCAGCGCCGCAAGCCGGACTGGGAGGTGCGGCGCGACTTTCTGCAGACCGTGTGGTACGAGGCCAAGCGCGCAGGGCTGGAGGTGTCGCTGGTGTTGGGCCTGATCCAGGTGGAAAGCGGCTTTCGCAAGTTCGCGGTCTCGGTGGCCGGGGCGCGCGGCTACATGCAGATCATGCCGTTCTGGACGCGCGTGATTGGCGACGGCGATGCGGGCAAGCTGTTCCATATGCAGACCAACCTGCGCTTTGGCTGCGTGATCCTGCGCCACTATTTGGAGCGTGAGCGTGGCGACCTGTTCATGGCCCTGGGGCGCTACAACGGCAGCCGCGGCAAGGACAAATACCCCAGCCTGGTGCTGGGGGCGCAGAAGCAGTGGCTGTTCGATCCGCAGGCACTGCGCCAGGCATGAAATAAGCAGAGCAGTTGACGCAGCGCAAACAAGGGTTTCATGGCCTTAGAACGTGTTCAAGATCTCCTGAGCAGCAGAACCAGGAAAGCCAAGTGGACGAACTGCAAGCTGGTGTTGAGCAGCCGCTCGCAGTTCTTCCACAGCCGCCGATTCTTGTCTAGCCAGGCA
>NZ_JAZHFR010000200.1:0-880 GCF_036541385.1 Comamonas sp. GCA5
GTGGCGCGGGCCGACCAGCCCAGGCGGTCGGCGGCCTTGCTGCACCAGGGCGGCGGCGCTGTCCTCCAGTTGCAGATGCTGCTCCAGCGCGTCGCCCTGCAGCAGCTGGTTGCTGCAGCCCTGGCGCTGCAGAGCCCGCGCCCGCGCCTGGGCCACGCGGGCCTGCACGGCCTGGCTGCGTTCGCCTTCGGCGCTGGCCAGCAGTTGCTCGGCCGGCAGGCTGTGCACCTCGACGTGCAGGTCGATGCGGTCCAGCAGCGGGCCGCTGAGCTTGCCCTGGTAGCGCGCCACCTGGTCGGGCGTGCAGCGGCAGCTGCGCTGGGCGCTGCCCCAGAAGCCGCAGGGGCAGGGGTTCATGGCCGCAATCAGCTGGAAGCGCGCCGGGAACTCCGCGCTGTGCGTGGCGCGGGCGATGGTGATGCAGCCGGTCTCCAGCGGCTCGCGCAGGGCCTCCAGCGCGCTGCGGCTGAACTCGGGGAATTCGTCCAGGAACAGCGTGCCGTGGTGGGCCAGGGAGATTTCGCCGGGCTTGGGCGGCGAGCCCCCGCCGACCAGGGCCACGGCGCTGGCCGTGTGGTGCGGGTGGGCGGTGCGGCGCTGGCCCCACTGCGTGGCCTGGAAGCGCCCGCACAGGCTGGCGATGGCCGCGCTTTCGACGGCCTCCTGCTCGGTCATGGGCGGCAGCAGGCCGGCAAACCGGTGGGCCAGCATGGACTTGCCCGACCCGGGCGGGCCGATCAGCAGCACGGCATGGCTGCCGGCGGCGGCAATCTCCAGGGCGCGCTTGGCCTGGACCTGGCCCTTGACCTCGGCCAGATCCAGCAGGGCCCGGGGCGCCTGGCGCGGTGGCGGCGGCATGCGCTGCCAGCCTGCGCTGGCG
>NZ_JAZHFR010000201.1:0-860 GCF_036541385.1 Comamonas sp. GCA5
AACCCGGCCTGGTGATCCTGGGCAAGCAGGCCATTGACGGCGACAACAACCAGACCGGCCAGATGCTGGCGGCCCTGGCCGACCTGCCCCAGGCCACCTTCGCCTCCAAGGTCGAAGTCGCCGGCGACAAGGTCCACGTGACGCGCGAAGTGGACGGCGGCCTGGAAACCCTGGCGCTGAGCACCCCCGCCATCATCACCACCGACCTGCGCCTGAACGAGCCACGTTATGTGACGCTGCCCAACATCATGAAGGCCAAGAAAAAGCAGCTGGATGTGGTCAAGCCCGAAGAGCTGGGTGTGGACGTCGCACCCCGCATCAAGACCCTGAAGGTGGCCGAGCCCGCCAAGCGCGGCGCCGGCGTCAAAGTCCCTGACGTTGCCACTTTGGTGGACAAACTGAAGAACGAAGCCAAGGTCATCTAAGCGTCCAGGAGAGAAACATCATGTCCGTACTCGTTATTGCTGAACACGACAACGCCTCCATCAAGGGCGCCACCCTGAACACCGTGACCGCGGCCAAGGCCTGCGGCGGTGACGTGCACGTGCTGGTCGCCGGTGAGAACGCCGCAGCCGCGGCCCAGGCCGCCGCCCAGATCGCTGGCGTGTCCAAGGTCATCCACGCCGATGGCGCCAGCCTCAAGGACGGCCTGGCCGAGAACATCGCCGCCCAGGTGCTGACCATCGCTGGCAGCTACAGCCACATCCTGTTCCCCGCCACCGCCTCGGGCAAGAACGCCGCCCCCCGCGTGGCCGCCAAGCTGGACGTGGGCCAGATCAGCGACATCACCGCCGTGATCGCCGCCGACACCTTCGAGCGCCCCATCTACGCCGGCAACGCCATCGCCACCGTGCAGTCGG
>NZ_JAZHFR010000202.1:0-851 GCF_036541385.1 Comamonas sp. GCA5
AGAACGTGTTCAAGATCTCCTGAGCAGCAGAACCAGGAAAGCCAAGTGGACGAACTGCAAGCTGGTGTTGAGCAGCCG
Organism: Comamonas sp. GCA5; assembly: GCF_036541385.1. Lineage (NCBI taxonomy): Bacteria > Pseudomonadati > Pseudomonadota > Betaproteobacteria > Burkholderiales > Comamonadaceae > Comamonas > Comamonas sp. GCA5. Next base: position 79 of record NZ_JAZHFR010000202.1, read on the forward strand.
CTCGCAGTTCTTCCACAGCCGCCGATTCTTGTCTAGCCAGGCAAAGCTGCGCTCCACCACCCAGCGCTTGGGCATGACCTTGAAGGTGTGCAGTTCGCTCCTCTTGGCAATCTGCACCGTCACATGCCCGCCCAAAATCTCTTGCACCCCCACAGCGAAGGGCTGGCCTACGTAGCCGCTGTCCACCAGCAGGCTTTGCACCCGGCTCAGGTTGGGCTTGCAGCGCTGCAGCGCCTGTAGCGCCCCTTTGCGGTCGGTCACATCGGCCGTGGTCACCGCCACGGCGTGCGGCAGTCCCTGGGTATCCACCGCAATATGGCGCTTGATGCCCGAGACCTTCTTGCCTGCGTCATAGCCCTTCAAGGCCGCTGTGTCCGTGTTCTTCACGCTTTGCGCGTCCACGATCAAGAGCGTGCTGCATGCGTTGCGCCCCAGTCTCTCGCGGGCCGCGGTAACCTGATTTTTTTAAGGCCTGCTGCAGCAGGCTGACGCCCTGTGTATCGGGCTGGCTCCATTGGGCGAAGTACGAATGCACCGTACGCCAGTTGGGAAAGTCGCTGGGCAGCGCACGCCATTGGCAGCCTGTGCGCAGCAGGTACAACACCGCGCACCACACCTCGTAGAGGTCCACGGTGCGGGGCTTGGTCTTCTTGCGCGCCCCCTCCAGCAAGGGCTTGATGATCTCGAATTGCTCGCGGCTCGTGTCGCTGGGGTACTTCTTGGTTCGCACCCGTCAATTGTCAGGGAACAATTAAAGATCCTGAACAGGTTCT
>NZ_JAZHFR010000203.1:0-847 GCF_036541385.1 Comamonas sp. GCA5
CTTATGCAAATCAGTCGTGGCTCTATTTATTACCGCCGCAAGTCACCAAACAGTGAGCAAGTTTCGTTGGCCCACACCTTGGATGCGTTACATGTAGCCCACCCATTTGCGGGCTCACGCATGCTGCGTGGGTTGTTGCAGCGCCAAGGGCATTGCGTAGGCCGCAGGCATGTGCGCACGCTGATGAAGCGCATGTGCATCACGGCGCTGTACTGCCAACCTCGTACCAGTGCTCGTCATCCGCAGCACAAGATCTACCCGTACCTGTTGAGGAATAAGTCCGTGACGTATGCCAACCAAGTTTGGGCCATGGACATCACCTATGTGCGAATGCACAAAGGGTGGCTGTACCTTTGCGCTGTGGTGGACTGGTACAGCCGCAAGGTCTTGGCTTGGCGACTGTCCAATACGATGGACGTGCAGTTTTGCGTGGATGCCGTGCAAGAGGCTATTGCCCGCTGGGGAACGCCTGCCATCTTCAACACCGATCAGGGCAGCCAATTCACCAGCGAAGCCTTCACCGCACAGCTCAAACGCCACGGTATTCGCATCTCTATGGATGGCAAAGGGGCATGGCGTGACAACGTCTTCGTGGAGCGCCTGTGGCGCTCCATCAAGTACGAGGAAATCTATCTCAAAGCCTATGACAGCGTGCGTGCCGCACGCTGTGGGATTGCACAATACTTGCAGTTCTACAATTCACAACGCCCCCATCAGGCACACAGCCAAGCTACCCCTGATGAAGCGTACTTTGCAGCATTGCCGTTTGCACAAATGCAGGCGGCATAACCCCGGTGATCTCGCTTAGCAACTGGACTCAATTGTTCAAACGACCGGGACCACTTCT
>NZ_JAZHFR010000204.1:0-820 GCF_036541385.1 Comamonas sp. GCA5
TTGGCTACCCTGGTCCGAGTGGTGCAGCAGTGCCACTGGCCTGCCCCGGCGCCACACAGCCATCATCAGCGCGTCCACCACGAGCTGCGAGGTCATGCTCTCCTGCATCGACCAGCCCACGATTCGACGGGAGTACAGGTCAAGTACCGCAGCTACGTAAAGCCAGCCTTCTGCCGTCCAGATATAGGTGAAGTCGGCCACCCATTTCTGGTTCGGACCATCTGCCTGGAACTGACGGTCCAGCACGTTGTCAGCCACAGCACCACGCGCGCCACGGTCCTTGGGTAGTCCACGCCTTCGCGGTCTCGCACGCAGCGCCTGCTCCCGCATGAGCCGCTCAATACGATGCAGCCCACAGGTCTGGCCTTGTTCCAGCACGTCGTGCCACACACGGCGTGCGCCGTAGGTGCGGTCGCTGCGTACAAAGCTCTGATGCACTTGCGCACCCAGCACCTCGTCGCTGAGGCTACGCCGGCTCCTGGGTCGTGTGAGCCAGGCGTAGAAGCCGCCTCGCGAGACACCGAGCGCCTCGCACATCAGATTGACCGGCCAGGCCCCTCGGTGTTTCGCCACGAAGCCGAACTTCACATCGACTCCTTCGCGAAGTAGGCCGCGGCTTTTTTCAATATGTCGCGCTCCATCTTGAGCTTGGCCACTTCCTTGTGCAGCCGTGCTATCTCAGCATCCTGCGCCTTTTGTTTGCCGTTACCAGGGAACGCCTCCTGAGGCTGCTGCCTCAGCTCACGCACCCACTTGCGCAGCACGTTCTCGTGAACGTCCAAGTCTTTGGCTGCCTGGGCCACAGACACGCCACGCTCAA
>NZ_JAZHFR010000205.1:0-818 GCF_036541385.1 Comamonas sp. GCA5
CAGCACCAGCAGGGCCAGCACCGCGCGCGTGCGGCCGCGCAGCGTCAGCGTCCAGGCCAGGGCCGCCAGGCACAGCAGCAGGGCCAGCAGGGTGGCCGCGCCGTCGATGCCGGTCTGCTGGCCGATCACCCACACCAGCCAGATCACGGTGGCGAACATGGGGAAGGCCATGGCGCGGCGGAAGGTGTCCATCCAGGCGCCGGGGCGGGGCAGCCAGCGCAGCAGCGCCGGCACCCAGCTGACCAGCACATACGGCAGGGCCATGCCCACGCCCAGGGCCGCAAACACCGACAGCGCCTGCGCCGCCGGCAGGCCCACGGCAAAGCCCAGCGAGGCGCCCATGAACGGCGCGGTGCAGGGCGAAGCAATCGCCACCGCCACCACTCCGGAGAGGAAGGCATCGCCCAGCGGATGGCGGGCGTGCAGGTTGGCGACCCGGCTGGGCAGGACGTGGCCGAACTCGAACACGCCGGCCAGGTTCAAGCCGATCAGGGTGAACAGCGCGGCCAGCGCCGCGACCACGGCCGGCGACTGCAGCTGAAAGCCCCAGCCCAGCTGTTCGCCCGCCGCGCGCAGGCCCAGCAGCACGCCGCCCAGGGCCAGGAAGCTGAGGACCACGCCGGCGGCATAGGCCAGGCCGTGGCGGCGCTGGGCCGAGGTGTCCGCTCCATGGCGGGCAAAGCCCATGACCTTGATCGCCAGCACCGGGAACACGCAGGGCATGAGGTTGAGCAGCAGGCCGCCGACCAGGCCACCCAGCACGGCCAGCAGCCAAGTGGCGGCGCTGGCGCTGGGCGCGGGCGGGGCTGGCAGCGTGG
>NZ_JAZHFR010000206.1:0-787 GCF_036541385.1 Comamonas sp. GCA5
CACCCACGACGCTGGGTATTGACTTTGTGACTTCCAACACAGCAATGCTGTGGTGCATTCGCACCCATGTTGCACGCCTATTGCCACTGCAAGGCAAGCTGGCGCACTCCCGCTAACTGCGCCCCCCCGACTGCGCACGATGGGTCTGCGGCGATCCTGCCGTTGAGGCGGGTGAAGTATCGCCCACTGCTTGCCCTCTGCAGCCTACTCCCCTCCAAAGCGCCTGTTGGCATCCCATAGCGGCTATAGCGGGATGCATGGCGGCATGTCTGCGCAACGCCTTGGCTGCGTTCGCATGCAACGCGCATGGAGGGTCTGCAAGCCTGTCGTGCACGCTCTAGCCCCACATTCCCCACATTCCCCACATTCCCCACGATTCCAAGATCGCCAGCCTGCGCGCGACACGGTGCCCGTGTTGTGTGCTTGACTGCCCTTGAATGCCCTCGGTGATTGCGGCTGCGGCTAGCTGTGAACATTCCATCGAAGTCGCATCAATATGGTGATGCGACTCCATTTCAACCATTATTTTTTTATTTAAAAATAATGATGACAGGATTTATTTCATACCTGAATTTTTATTGATGGCTTTGAAACGATGTGAAAAACTATGATTTTGCATCAATTATTTTCATTTTTAACGGTTTTAAATAAATAAACCGTCTGACAGATAAAACACGCCAAGTCCACGATATCAATATCAAAGACTTAATTTTTAAACCATATCATGGATGGTAACTCGATATGACCCTTGCGCTAGTAGAAACAACTTCTCGATCCACCAACGCCT
>NZ_JAZHFR010000207.1:0-773 GCF_036541385.1 Comamonas sp. GCA5
TATTAGCAAGAGCCACGACAGCCTTTTGCCATCCACTGCGCTGCCTCAATGCTATGGCCCATTGGGAGATAGGGTCGAGGTTGTATTTGCCCGTGAGCACCACTGCTTTGGCTCCCTGTATCAATAGTGAGCGCAGGTAGCTGTCTCCACGCTTGGTAATAGATCCCAAGCTGGATTTGCCTCCGCTGGAGTTTTGTCTGGGCGTTAATCCCAGCCAAGCAGCGAACTGTGATCCATTCTTAAATTGTTTGAAGTCGCCCACGGTGGCCACAACAGCAGATGCGCTCAGAGGTCCAAGACCTTTGATGCCAGCAGCACGTTGAACTTGCTCATCATCTTTGTAGTGGGCGTTGATACGTTGCTCACACCAATGAATGTGTGTATCGAGCTCTTGCCAATGCACCAGTGCCTGGTGCAGCACAAGGCGAGCTGCTCCAGCAATCTCATTACTGGCATCCTCCAAGATGTCATGCAAATGTGAGCGTAAAACTCTGGGACTTTGCGGCAAGACAATCCCGAACTCGGCGAGCAGACCACGGATGCGGTTGATACATGCCGTGCGCTCTTGTTTGAAGCCTTCACGCAGTCGATGCACGCACAGCATGCCCTGCTGGTCGATGGATTTAATGGACACAAAGCGCATCTGTGGGCGGCTGGCAGCTTCGCAGATGGCAGCCGCATCATTGGCATCATTCTTGCCGCCTTTGCCTTGCATGCGATATGGAGCAACCAAGGCCGCAGCGATCATTCGTGCGTCTAGCCCCATGCCTTGC
>NZ_JAZHFR010000208.1:0-761 GCF_036541385.1 Comamonas sp. GCA5
GGGCTGTGCTTGCGTCGGGATTTGATGGTCATAGATCTCTCCAGGTTCGGCCTGTTGTCAGGTCATTTTTACGGGGAAAGATCTCGCTTAGCTAGCTGTTCAAAAAACTGGAACCACTTCTACCGCCGCATCGGCGAACATGTCAAGCGAGTCCGCTATGAGACCTGTGGACTGGGCGATCAGGCCAACGATCAACTCAAAGACAAACATCGCACCGTTGATAGCGAGCAGCAGCTTTAAGGTCCGAGCCTCAGAGGCATTCCCCTCTGCGTCTGGGGCCGTAGACTCGTCGCTTTGCACGCTGTCCAACACTTGCGCGCCGAGGTTGAGAGGGATGAGACGGCCCAGCAGCTCTTGCGTACTTCCCCCATGCTGCACGGTGAGTACACGATCCTTCAGATCGAAGTCCAGTGCCGCAACAGCCGACGCATCGGCCAGCGCCATCCGAATGAGATTCTCCTCCGACGGGCAATCCATCTTCGGCACGGAGAAACGCGTCTTCCACTGCCCGCCTTCGGTGCGCCTCTCGCTTGTCAGCAGAACCGCACCCAAGTTCAGGGGCGTCAGCTTCTGGGCGATCCTGGCGGGCTCGCCCGAGTGCACCACCCGGAGCTGCCGATGGGCCAGATCGAAGGTCATCGTGTTGATTTCCATCCAGAAGTGACCCACTAGCCCCCGGTTTTTCCATCTCAATCTGACCCACGCATTAACCCTAGCCTGCTGCTTTTATGTGCAGCAGGAGACCAGGAGTGATTGACGTG
>NZ_JAZHFR010000209.1:0-741 GCF_036541385.1 Comamonas sp. GCA5
CGACGGGTCTTGTTCTGGGCTTCGGTCATGGTGTCCACCTATCTGGTTTGGTGGACACCATCGTTGCCGCTTACGCCGCCGCCCTCAAGGGTGGGATGACCGTGCGCTTACGCTCTCACGACCGAAGAACAAGCAGGTCGGATCAAGCTGCTCAAGCAGGAAGCGCTACCCGACATCACAGACACCCTGGTTGTCGCTCTCAAGCTGGAGTCCTTGACTGCGACTGCTGAACCGTTGCTGTCCAAGACGATCACACCAACCAAGGCCATTGAAGAACTGCTCAAAGACAGCGCCTTGCAACTTTGGGTCAAGCAGGGTATGGGGCACCACCGCGCGAAGCGCGATACATGTGCCTTCTGCCGACAGGATCTGCCCCACGACATTTGGCAGGTACTTGATGAACATTTCAGCAAGGAGTCTGGCGATCTGGAAACGTCCTTGGATGCTGCTATCACGTCAGTAACGGCCGAGATTGGCACCATCGCGGGACTCAACACTTTCACGGGCGCACAGTTCTACCCTGACGAGCGCACAGCGTTTGAAGCCAGCAGCAAAGCCCTGACTCAAGCGCTAGCAGTCTACAAGAAAGATCTGGAGGAACTGAAGAAGTCGCTTGAGACTCGGAAGAACAACCTGTTTCAGCCCACGGCCCTCAAGACTCCTTCCTATGACGCCAATGAAATCGCGAAGCACGTTGCCTGTTGATTTCCATCCAGAAGTGACCCACTAGCCCCCGGTTTT